>JBJTJU010000074.1:0-3549 GCA_046096165.1 Phycisphaerales bacterium
GGGTAGTCCTTCCACAGGAGGATCCGGCGCAGGTCCGGGTGGCCGCGGAAGCGGATGCCGAACATGTCGAAGACCTCGCGCTCGAGCCACTCGGCGCCGGGCCAGACCTCGGTGACGGTGTCGACCACCAGCTCGGGGTCGGGGTCGATGCCGGCGGTGTCGACGCTCGGGTTCAGCCAGACCTTGAGGGTCAGCCGGCGGTCCTTGGCGTGGCTTGCCAGGCAGTAGACGACCGCGAAGCGGCCGGGCTGCGGGGCGGGGTAGTTCAGGTAGTCGACCGCCGTGACGTCCGCCAGGAACTCGTACGAGCACTGCGGGTCGTCGCGCAGCAGGCGGCAGACGTCCTTCAGGCGCTCGCGCGGCACGATGACCGTGGTCTGGCCGCGGAACTCCGCCGCCAGGAACTTCGCGTCGGGGAAGGCCGCCTTGAGGACCGGCAGCGTCGGGTGGTCGAGCTTCATGGAGGGGGAAGTGTAGGTGGGTGGCTCAGTGCCGGAAGTGGCGCGTGCCGGTCAGCAGGCAGGTGATCCCGCGCGCGTTGCAGAGGTCGAGGGTGTCCTGGTCGCGCTTGCTGCCGCCCGGGTGGACGATGCACCCCACGCCGGCGTCGGCCAGCAGGCCCGGGCCGTCGGCGAAGGGGAAGAACGCGTCGCTCGCCGCCACCGCCACGGCACCGGGTGCACGCGAGGCGAGCCGCGCGCGCGCCTTCTCGACGGCGTTGCGGCAGCTTGCCACGCGGTCCATCTGCCCTGCGCCGGCGCCCCAGAGCGCGCCGTCGGCGCCGATGCAGACGGCGTTCGAGGTCAGGTGCTTGGCGACCGTGAACATCACCGCCGCGTCCCACCGCAGCGCGTCGCTCGGCGCCGGGCCCGCGGCGTGCACGAATGCCCGCCCGTCGATCGGCACGGCGTCGCGGTCCTGGACCAGCATGCCGCCCGGGATGGTCCGCATCGCGCGCATCCCCGCGACCGCCGCCGCGACCGGGCCCGTCTCCAGGAGCCGTGCGTTCTTCCACCGCCCCTGCAGCACGGCGAGCGCCTCGGGTGCGTAGCCCGGCGCGATCACCACCTCCAGGAAGCGCTCGCCCTCGGCCATCGCGCGCGCCGTCTCGGCGTCGACCTCGCTGCCGAAGGCCACGATCCCGCCGAACGCCGCGAGCGGGTCGCCCGCCCACGCGCGCTCGAACGCCTCGAGCACGGTGCCCGCCACCGCCGCCCCGCAGGGGTTCGTGTGCTTGATCACGGCGCACGCCGCGCCCATCGGGAGCTGCGACGCCAGGTCGGCCACCAGCGTCAGCGCCGCGCTGGCGTCGAGCAGGTTGTTGTAGCTGAGCTGCTTGCCGTGCAGCATGCGCGCGCCGACGATGCCCGCGCTCCCGGCGTCGACGTCGCGGTACACGGCCCCGCGCTGGTGCGGGTTCTCGCCGTAGCGCAGCGACTCCGTGCGCGCGAGGCGCAGGGTGATGTCCGCCGGGAACCCGTCGCCCATGGTGTCCGCGCCGTCCGCCGCCCCGCCCGCGAATCCGTTCGTGCCCAGCCACCGAGCGATCGCCGCGTCGTACCCGGCGGTGCGCGCGAACGCCGCATGCGCGAGCCGGCGCCGCAGCGCGAGCGTGGTGCACCCGCCGTGCGCGCGCAGCTCCCCCGCCACGGCGTCGTACTGCGCCGGGTCGGTCACCACCGCGACGCTCGCGTGGTTCTTCGCGGCGCTGCGCACCATCGACGGGCCGCCGATGTCGATCTGCTCCACCGCCTCGTGCTCGGCGATGCCGGGCTTCGCCACCGTCGACTCGAAGGGGTACAGGTTGACGCACACCAGGTCGATCGCGCGGATCCCGTGGGCTTCCATGGCGGCGACGTGCGCGGGGTCGTCGCGGACGGCAAGCAGGCCGCCGTGCACGCGCGGGTGCAGCGTCTTGACGCGCCCGTCCATCATCTCGGGGAATCCCGTGAGCTCCTCGATCGGCACGCACGGGATGCCCGCGCGGGCGAGCGCCGCCGCGGTGCCGCCGGTCGAGATGATCTCCGCGCCGCCCTCGACCAGTGCGCGTGCGAACGCCTCGAGGCCAGTCTTGTCGCTCACCGAGACGAGCGCGCGCCGGATGCGGACGGTGCCCGGCACGGCGTCAGCGGCTCGAGGACTGCGGCGCCGCCGCGGCCGACTCGCGGGCGCTCGCCGCCTCGGCGGCGCTGCGCGCGAGCGTCTCCAGGCGCTGCACGCGCCCGTCGGCGGAGGCCACCACCATGGTCAAGTCGGCGCCGAAGCGGATCGCCTCGACCTTGGGCAGCCTGGCCTGCCGGACGATGCGGCCGGTGGCCACGTCGACGGCGGTCAGCGTGCGCGAGGCGCGGTCCCATGCCATGACGTCGCTGCGCACCTGCGCAAGCACGTTGCCGGGGGCCTTGCTCTTCCAGCGCACCTCGCCGTCGGGCTTCTCGTTGGGCTGCGGCACGAAGCTCACCAGTCCCTCGCCGGGGATCTGCAGGTACAGGCCCTCGCCCACGCGCGCGGGCGGGTTGATGAGCGGCGTCTGCGTGAAGTACTGCCAGAGCACGCGGCCGCGCATCAGGTCGAAGGCCCACAGGCTCTGGTCGCGGCCGGCGACGTAGCAGGCCATGTCGTCGGCGGCGATCGGCGCCTCGACGCCGGCGGAGAGCTTGCGCGTCCACGCCACGCCGGCCGTGCCGGCGCTCAGCGCCATCACCGTGCCGTTGGTGCCCGCGGCGAGCGCGAGGTCGCCGGCGATCGTGATCCGGCCGTTCACCGCGCCGCCGATCGTGGTCGAGCGCCAGTTGTAGCCCGTCACGTACTGGAACCAGCTGGTGAGCCCCGTGCGCGTGCCGAACACCAGGTACGGCCCGAACACGGACGGCTCGGTCGCCGGAAGCTGCGAGAAGCGCGCGCGGCGCAGCACGTTGCCGGTCACTGCGTCCAGGGTGACCATGCCGAGCTCGTTGACGACGTACGCGTTGTCGTGGCGCGGCGTCGGCAGGTACTCGATGCCGACCATGCGCTCGACGCCCTGGTTCGTGGAGGCGCGCCACACCACCTCGCCGTTGTCGCGGCGGATGCGCACCACGCTGCCGGCGCTGTCGCCCATCCAGTAGCTGTCCTCGGAGGCGTTCAGCACCTGCATCGAGGCGTCGAGGGTGGCCAGCGGCTCGGTCTGCCAGACGATCCGGTAGCCGAAGTCGTCGGCTGCGCTGGGGCCGAACACGTAGCGCTCGTCGAGGGCGGCCTGCGCGGCGCGGCGCTCGGTGCGGCGTCGCTCGGCGGCCTGCTCCGGGGTCTCGGGGGCGGCCGGTGCGTCGGCGGCGGGCGCGTCGGCGGCCGGCGCGGCGTCCTTCGTCGGCGCCTGCGGGGCAACCGGGGAGGCGAGGGCCGCCGCGACGGGGGCGAACGCGACGGCAGCGAGCGCGAGCAGGGTGCCGGCGGACGCTGGACCGCGGACCGCGGAGGTCTGGGATTCGATCATCGGCGGCAAGGCTCCTGGACGGGCTCGGGAAGGGCGCATGCCCCGCTCGGGCGAGTCGGCAAGTATACGGATGG
>JBJTJU010000075.1:0-3043 GCA_046096165.1 Phycisphaerales bacterium
GGGGCGGCCGCGGCGCCAGGGCCGGAGGGCGGCGCCTGCGCACCGACCGCAGCCTGCGCGCGCTGCCGCGGCAGCATGCGCCGGACCTGGCGGCACGTCCCGCGCCCGTCGTCGACGACTGCACCGTGGTGGCCGGCGACCACGTCACCGACGGATCGATCGACGGCGCGTGGCGCAGCGGCAGCGCGCGCAGGATGCGGTCGGTGCGCAGGAGCCGCCATCCGGCCATGGCGCCGCGGCCGAACCAGCGGTCCATCTGCGCGGAGGTGCGCGCCACCAGCGCCGCCAGGCCGCCGTCCCCGGGACCGGCGTCGACGCAGCTCAGGGACACGAGCGCCATGCCCGCGGGCGCGTAGTCCGCCGAGACGCTCGACATGCACGCGGCGTGGTTGACCGGTCCCCCGCCGGTGCCGTCGAGGAAGAGGATCGGCTCGCGCATCGGCCCCGGCAGCGCCCGCGCCTCGCACGCCCAGTGCATGGTGGTGGTGGCGCACCAGCGCCGGGCGGGGATGCGCGGGTCGAGCGCATGCGCCGCATCCATGTCGGCGGCGATCACCACGGCGTCCGCAGCGATCTCGTCGCCGCCGGCGGTGCGCACGGTCGCGCCGTGGGCATGGTGGGCAACCGCCGAAACGCGGGTGTTCAGCCGGATCCGGTGCGCCGGCAGCGGCGCCGCGAGGTGCCGCGGCAGCTCGCCCATGCCGTGCGCCGGCACCGAGGCATCGCCGCGCGCGAAGTTCGAGAACGTGAAGCGGAACTGGCTGGCATCGGTCTCGAGCGAACGGTCCAGGAACACGCCGCCGAAGAAGCTGCGCAGGAAGCCGTCGACCGTGGCCTCGCCGATGTCCATGCGCCCAAGCAGCGCGCGCGTGCTGCCTTCGGGTGCCCCGGGGCGCTCCGCGGGGGTGCGCATGGCGGACAGCGCCATCGGCGCCAGTCGCGCGAGGTCAAGCGCCATCGACGGCCGCGACAGCACGCCGCGCACCGCACCGACGGGGTCGCGCAGCGGGTGCACGATGCGCGCGAAGCCGCGGCCGTCGAAGACCATCGCACCGGAGGTGAAGTGGCGCAGGCCGAGCGACCGCTCGTCGACGAACTCGCCGACCGCCCGGTAGGCGGTGAGGTAGACCTGGAAGCCGCGGTCGAGCCGGAAGCCGCCGACCACGTCGGTGCGCACCCGCCCGCCGAGGGCGTCGGAACACTCCAGGACCTGCCAGTCGGCGCCCGCCGTCTCCAGGGCGCGCGCGCAGGAAATGCCGGCGATCCCGCCGCCGATGATCACGATCCGGGCCATGGGAGGCGGGATGCTAGCCCGGGCCGATGCGCACGAACTGCTCGCCGCACTCCGGGCAGGTGCCCGTGCCCGCGCCGGCCGCGGTGGCGCGCAGGTCGAACCCGCACGCCAGGCACCGCTCGCCGCCGCGGTCGACCTCGGCCGCGATGCGCGCCCGGCAGCGCGACAGGGTCCACGCGCCGAGCAGCGCGACGCCCGTCGCATCGGCCACGATGCGCGCGTCCGGCGGCAGGGCGGTGAACCACGTGTCGAAGCGCAGGATGAGCTCCGAACGCAGCCGCAGGGTGGTGAGGATGGCGATCGCCGAGAAGTTGAAGACGATCACCGCCGCCACGCCGAGGAGCACCGGCATCACGCAGAGGCGAAGTTCCTCCGACCCGGGAAGACCGATCGGTCGGAACCAGTCGCGGGCGTGGCGTGCGGCACCGCAGGTACGGCATGGTGCATCCACGGGCGCATCCCGCATGACCGTGGCGCAGGCCAGGCACGGGCGGTCGTCATGCGAACGGCGCAGGCGCGAACGGATCCCGGCCTCGAGCACCGCGTGCCCCACCACGGTCGCGCCCAGCACCGCGCCCACGAACCCGTACTGCCACGGCTGCGGCCCCTTGCGCACGAACCATGAATCGAGCAGCACGCCGAGCGGCGCACCCACCGCCGCACCGAACGCCGCCGCGGTGGCGATGTTGAGCCACGCGGTCCAGTGCGCCAGCAGCGAGTCGAGTGCGCACCGCCGGCGCGCGGACGCGAGCGCGGCGATCCCCTGCCCTGCCGGGCGAAGCGCGGCGATGAAGGCCAGCGAGCCCGCGATCCCCGCCAGGTCGGCCAGCCAGTCATCGAAGTCCACGGTGCGGCGAAGGCCCGGAATGCCCTGCGAGAGCTCGTCGAAGGAGCACCACACCACCATCACGGCGGGCAGGATGGCAAGCCGGCGCACCCACCCGGTGTGCCACAGGAGCGCGGTCAGCACCGCGAAGTTGAGCGCGTGGGCAAGCTTGTCGAGCGGCGCGCCGCCGGTCCCCGTCAGCTCGAGCTTCGGCCAGTGCGTGGCCACGAAGGCCAGGATCGCGACGACGACGAACACCGTGCGCCGGTTGTGGCGTGCCCGGCCGGCGGGTGAATCCAGCGGAATCTGCACGCTCGGGTGCGGCACCGCCGTCACAGGCTCAACCCGCCGGAGCGGATGCGGCCGCGCCCGGCACGCGCCCGGCGCGATGCCTTCGGTGCGCGGGCGGGCTTCGCGGCCGGCTTCGACGGCCGTGGCTTCGGCTTCGTCACGCGCTTCGGCGCCGGCGTGGGCTTCGTCGCGCGCTTCGGCACCGGCTTCGACTTCGATGACGGCTTCGCCGCCGACCGCGACTTCGACCTCGGCGCCGGCTTCGGCGTGCCCTTCGATGCCCGCTTCGACTTCCGCGCCGGTGCCGACGCGGGCTTCGACTCCGACCTCGGCGCGGCTCGCCGCGCCGCACGCATCCGTCGCACCGGCCCGCCGTCGAATGCGTCGGTCGACAGGCCCCAGCGCTCGAGCAGCCCGCGGGCAAGCTCGCGGTAGTCGCGCGCACCGGGGCATGCCGGCGCATAGTCGAAGATGGTCTTGCCGAAGGACGGCGCCTCGGCGAGCTTGATGTTCCGGCGGATCGGCGGCTGCAGGACGCAGGCGCCGGACCACGGCACGTCGGCCGCGCGGAACTGCTCGAACTGCGCCTCCATCTCGCCGATCACCGCGCGCGCATGGCTCGACGAGCCGTC
>JBJTJU010000076.1:0-3187 GCA_046096165.1 Phycisphaerales bacterium
CTACCCCGGCTTCCCGCACGGCGTCACCGGCCCCGAGATGATGGCCAAGTTCCGCGAGCAGGCCGAGCGATTCGGCACCCGCGTGGTGGACGCCAACATCGACCGCTGCGACTTCTCGCGCCGGCCGTTCGCGCTGACCGATTCCGACGGTCGCACGGTGCACGCGCAGGGCGTGATCATCTCGACCGGCGCCACCGCCAACTGGCTGGGCCTGCCGAACGAGCTGCGGCTGGCGATGAACGGCGGCGGCGTGAGCGCCTGCGCGGTGTGCGACGGCGCGCTGCCCGCCTACCGCAACCAGCCGCTCGCGGTGGTCGGCGGCGGCGACACGGCGATGGAGGAGACGAGCTACCTCACGAAGTTCGCGAGCAAGGTGTACGTTGTCCACCGCCGTGACTCGCTGCGGGCGAGCAAGAGCATGCAGGACCGCGTGCTCTCGAACCCGAAGGTCGAGATGGTGTGGAACAGCGCCGTCGAGGACGTGGTGGGCGAGAAGCACCTCGAGGCCGTCGTCGTGAAGGACGTTCGCACGGGCGCGACGCGCCGCCTCGACGTGAAGGGGCTCTTCATCGCGATCGGCCACTCGCCGGCGACGAAGTTCCTCGAGGGAAGCGGCATCGAGTTCGACGAGAAGGGCTACGTGCTGCTGCGCTCGCGCGGCTCGCAGACCAACATCGAGGGCGTGTTCGCCGCGGGCGACGTGGCCGACCAGCACTACCGGCAGGCGATCACCGCGGCCGGCATGGGCTGCCAGGCGGCGATCGACTGCGAGCGCTGGCTCGCCGCGCAGGGCGTGCACTGATGGCGGGCACGCTCGGCCGCAAGGAGCGCTGGGTGGCGACGGGGTCGCTCGCGGCGCTCGGGGCCGGGCTGGTGGTCGGCGAGGCGCTCTTCCGCAACGGGCTCTCGGGCACGGTGTCGGCGTTCTCGGTGGCCGGGGACCTGATGCTCGTGCGCCCGCTGATGATGCTGGTGCTGCCCCTCATCTTCACCAGCGTGATGGCGGGCATCACCTCGCTCGGCGACCCGTCGCGGCTCGGGCGGCTCGGCCTCGCGACCTTCGCGTACTTCATGGCCACCATGCTGGTGGCGGCGGCGCTCGGGGCCTCGCTCGTCACCCTGGTGGGCCCGGGCCTGGGGCTTGCGCCCGAGGATGTCTCGGCGCTGAAGCAGAGCGGCGTCGAGCGCTTCGAGGCGGCGCCGAGGCTCGCGCAGGCGGCGGCCGCCGGCGAGGAGGGCCTGGCGTACGCGTGGCTCAAGATCGCGCGCGACATGCTGCCGGCGAACCCGTTCTCGGCGATGGCCGAGGGGCAGCCGCTCGGCATGATCACCTTCGCGCTGGTGCTCGCCGTGGCGATTGCCCTCGGCGGCGCCGCCACCGAGGCCGCGGGGCGCGTCTTCGCGGCGCTCAACGAGGCGCTCCTGCGCGCGGTGGGCTGGGTGATGTGGATCGTGCCGGTGGGTGCGTTCCTCCTGGTGAGCGCAAGCGTCGGGCGCGTGGGGCTCGCGCAGCTCCTGGGCCCGCTGGGGATGTACATGGCGGTGGTGATCGGCGGGCTGGCGATCCACATGTTCGTCATCCTGCCGGCCTTCCAGCTCGTCCTCGGGGGCGGCAACCCGTTCCGCTTCATGTGGTCGATGCGCGAGGCGCTGGCGACGGCGTTCGCGACGGCGAGCTCGAGCGCGACGCTCCCGGTGACGATCCGCGTCTGCGAGACCGAGGGCGGCTGCTCGCAGCGCGCCACGCGGTTCTGCGCGCCGCTCGGCTCGACCCTCAACATGGACGGCACCGCGCTCTACGAGGCCGTGGCCGTCGTGTTCCTCTTCCAGCTCTACGGCGTGCAGCTGTCGCTCGGGGAGCTCGCGGTGGTGGTGGCGACGGCCACGCTCGCCGCGGTCGGCGCGGCGGGCATCCCGAGCGCCGGGCTCGTGACGATGGTCATCGTGATCACCGCGGTGAACGCCTCGCTCGGCAGCGAGAAGGTGCCCGTGGGCGCCATGGGCATCGTGATCGGCGTCGACCGCCTGCTCGACATGTGCCGCACCACGGTGAACGTGTGGGGCGACATGGGCGCGGCGCGGGTGATGACGCGCCTGGCGCCCGACGGTCCGGGTTCGTGAGCGTGCGGGCGGGGCCCGCGCGCGTCACGGACGCTCGATCATCGTGACACGCATGCCGCAGTCCTCGACCTGCCGGGGGTCGATCGGGCCGGGGGCGTCGATCATCAGGTCCCCGCCGGACTGGGTCTTCGGGAACGCGATCACGTCGCGGATGTTCTCGGTGCCGGCGAGGTGCATCACCAGGCGGTCGAGGCCGAAGGCGATGCCGCCGTGCGGCGGGGCGCCGTGGCGCAGCGCGCCGAGCAGGAAGCCGAACTTGAGCTCGGCATCCTCCTGCGTCAGTCCGATCAGCGAGAAGACCCTCTCCTGCACGTCCATGCGGTGGATGCGGATCGAGCCGCCGGCGATCTCGCTGCCGTTGACCACCAGGTCGTAGCCCGCGCTCAGGCACGCGCCGGGATCGGACTCGAGCAGGGGGAACTGGTCCGGGTTGGGGCTCGTGAACGGGTGGTGCATGGCCACCCAGCGCTTGCCCTCGTCGTCCCAGTCGAACATCGGGAAGTCGACGACCCACAGGAACTTCCACGCCGACTCGTCGACCAGCCCGAGGTCGCGGCCGACCTTGAGGCGCAGCTCGCCGAGGGCCTTGGTGGCGGTGTCCCAGTGGTCGGCGACGATGAGCACGCTGTCACCGGGCTGCAGGCCCAGGCGCTCGGCGAGCGCGGCGCGGAAGGGCTCGAGGTGCTTGGCGACGCCGGTGTCGAAGCCGTTCGCGGTGAACTTGGCCACGGCCACGCCGCCGACGCGGAACTGCTTGACGAACTCGGTGTAGCCGTCGGTCATCTTGCGCGTGAGCCTCTCGGCGCCGCCGGGCACGCGGATCGCCTTCACGCAGCCGGTGCGGCCCGCGCGGCCCTTCGCGAGCGCCTGCTGGAACACCTGGAACTCAGTGGCGGCGACGATGTCCGACACGTCGCGGATCTCGAGCGGGTTGCGCAGGTCCGGGCGGTCGATGCCGAAGCGGTCCATCGCCTCCTGCCACGTCATGCGGCGGATCTCGCCGATGTCATAGCCGAGGACCTCCTTCCACACGAGCCGCGCGAAGCCGCCCATCATGGCCATCACG
>JBJTJU010000077.1:0-6468 GCA_046096165.1 Phycisphaerales bacterium
CGGCGCCGGGTTGGTGGCCGGCACGCCCACGTAGACCACGGGGCGCAGGTTCGCGCGCGCGGCGTAGATCGCCGCGGTCCATCCGGCGGGGCCGGAGCCCACGATCACCACCTGCTCTGACGGGGCGCTCATCGTTCCTCCCGCGGCCTGCGCCGCGTCACTTCGCTCCCTGCATGCGCGCGAGCGCGCGCAGCGCGGGCCACGCCACGAAGTCGCCGGTCACGCCGTCGCTCGTCGCCTTGGCCGCCGAGTTGTCGGCGCGGTCGGCGCCGCGCGCGTAGATCACCCCGCCCTCGATCCGCACGCGGCCGAAGTCGGTCTCGATCTCGCGCGGCGCGGCGAGGTTCGCGTACTGCCAGCGGCCCCAGTCGGGGTCCCACGGGTCGCGGTCGAAGCGCTTCACCGTGTACTGGGTATAGGTCTCGTCGAGCCCGCGCGGCCACGACCCGAGGTCGCGGTAGCGCGCGCACAGGCCGAAGGCCAGCACGGTGCCGTTCAGCTCGGCGTTGAGCCGCTGCCGCAGCTGGAACACGCGCTCCAGGTCCTTCACCATCAGGAGCACCATTGCGTAGCGGGTGCGGTTGGTGCGGCTGATCACCGTCGGGTTGTCGAGCAGCTTGTCGAAGTAGCCCAGCCGCCAGCGCCGCCACCAGTCGTCGTAGATGTTGGTGAGGCGGGCGAGCGCCTGGTCCTTCGACCCGTGCAGCCCCGCGATCTGCTGCCAGCGGCGCGCCGCGCCGAAGGCGGAGAGGGGCTCGTCGCGTGCCTGCATCTCGCCCATGGTGGCGGCGAACTTCGCCGCGTCGGGCTGGCCGCGCTCGTCGAAGAGCAGGTTGATCATCGCCTCGGCAAGCACGCGGTCGCCCTCGGGCATGTCCAGGCGCCGCAGGCGCTCGCCGTCGGTCGGTCGGACGAACGCGTAGCCCGTGAGCGAGAACTTCTTCAGCACCGCGCCCGGGATGTCCGCCAGGAACGTCTGCATGACGTCGCGCTGCATCGAGCAGACGTCGCACATCTCGTTCAGCGCCCAGACCTTCTCCTCCAGCAGGTGCTGGTCGGCCACCTGGCGCAGCACCTTGAGGCAGGCGATCCCCAGCGAGAACGCCTCGTCGAACTTCTTCTCGCCGCCCAGGCGGTACATCTCGGCGGCCACGTAGGCGGTGACCTTGTCCATCTCCTTCAGGTACCGCGGCTCGGAGCGGTAGACCTGCAGGCCGTCGCCGACCTGGATCACCACGCCCCGCTCGACGAACGTCGGGCCGACCGCGTCGCGGCCGTAGGGCATGCCGAAGGCGAGCGCCTTCTGCGACTCGAGCAGCGCCTGCCCCATCGGGGCGTTCGCCGTGGCCCAGGACCGCATGGCATCCCAGCCCTCCATGCCCGGCCAGACCTTCAGGACGTCGAGGTCCTCGGCCTTGCCCGGCGCGGCGGTCATCGCCATCGAGGCGTCGAAGACCGTCTTCCAGCACTTGTTCTTGTCCTGGATGACCTTCATCGGCGCGTTGAGCGCGTCGACCGCGGCGCGGTCGTCGGCGACGAGGGTCGGGCAGGCCATGGCCAGGACGGCGACGGCGACGGCGGTCATGCGCGAGCTTCGCATGCGGGTTGGTCCTCCGAGGGGGCGCTCCGCGCACGGCGCGGCGGCCGGAACGCGGGGCCGGAAGGGTAGCAGAAGCGCGATAGACTCGGCCCTTCCGACGCGCCGCGCGCCGGACCACACCGCCCATGACCGCCGTCCCGTCACCCTGCAACGTGCTCCTCGTCGGAAGCGGCGGGCGCGAGCATGCGCTCGCCTGGAAGCTCTCGCAGTCCCCGCGCCTCGGGGCGCTGTGGGTGCAGCAGGACGCGAATGCCGGCCTGCGCGCCCTGGGCCAGCCCTGCCCTGCGCCGCTTGCCGCTCGCGAGCGCTTCTTCCTGCGCTCGTGGCTGGACCGCAACGACATCCACCTCGTGGTGGTGGGGCCGGAGGTCCCGCTCGCCGAGGGCATCGTCGACGAACTGGAAGCCCCGGGCCGGCGCGTCTTCGGCCCGCGCCGCGACGGCGCACGGCTTGAGTTCGACAAGGCCTTCTCCAAGCAGGTGATGAAGCAGGCGAACGTGCCCACCGCCGACGGCCGCGCGTTCACCACCTTCGAGCAGGCGCGCGCCTACGTGCAGGCGCGCGACGTGCCCGTCGTCGTCAAGGCCTCGGGCCTCTGCGCCGGCAAGGGCGTCACCGTGTGCTCGGACGGCGCCGAGGCGGTGGCCGCGCTCGAGAGGATGATGAAGCAGCGCGCCTTCGGCGACGCGGGCGCCACGGTCGTCGTCGAGGAGCGCCTCGTCGGGCAGGAAGTGAGCGTGCTGGCGCTCGTCGACGGCCGCACCATCACCGTGCTCGACCCCTGCCAGGACCACAAGCAGGTCGGCGAGGGCGACACCGGCCCGAACACCGGCGGCATGGGCTCCTACTGCCCGACGCCGCTCGCGACGCCCGCCATCGTCGAATCGGTGGCACGCGACGTGCTGGTGCCGACCGTCGATGCACTGCGCCGCGACGGCCTCGAGTTCCGCGGCGTGCTGTACGCGGGCATGATGCTCACGCCCGGCGGGCCGAAGGTGCTTGAGTTCAACACCCGCTTCGGCGACCCGGAGACCCAGTCGATCATGCCGCGGCTGCGCGGCGACCTCGTCGACATCCTCTGGCGCACCGCGGGCGGGGAGCTCGACGGTGCCGCCATCGACTTCGACCCCCGCACCGCCTGCTGCGTGGCCGTCTGCGCCGAGGGCTACCCGGGCACGCCGCGGACGGGTGACCCGATCGAGGGCCTCGAGGCCGCCGCCGCGTGCGCGGGCCCGGGCGAGGAGGTGCACGTCTTCCACGCGGGAACCGCCCGCCGGGACGATGGTTCCGTGGTCACGGCGGGCGGCCGTGTGCTCGGCATCACCGCCTTGGCGGCCGACCTGCGCCGGGCCCGGGACCTGGCCACCGCCGCGGCCGGGCGCATCCGGTTCCCGGGCGCCTTCTTCCGTCGGGATATCGGGCATCGGGTGCTGGCACCGGCCGGGACCGTCCCGGCGCTTGCCGACTGACCGTTTCGAGGCGATTCCGGAAGTTGCTGGCGCATCAGGGGGCGAGTAACTTCCGTATGCCTCATCGGCGGCCGCAGGGTGCCCTGCGGCCGTCGTGTCCGTGCGCAGTTGGCCGACGGCGGATCCACGCCGTTGGCCGGAGAGTCGACTCACCCCATGGTCATCCGCCTTGTCTCCACCGTGTGCGCCGCAAGCCTGCTGACTGGCCTGCTGGCGGCATCGCCGATTGCCCCCGACCGCGCCGGACGCGGCGGTTCGTCGTCGGGTGGCCCGACGATCGGCAACGGCAGCGGGAAGGCCGCATCGCCAGCCCCCGGGATCGAAGGCCCGGCGATCGTCATGTCGCCCGCCCCCGACACCGGCGTGAAGGCGCGCACCCCGTTCCCGAAGGTGCCCTCGAAGCTCATCGAGCTGCCGGTGCACCAGGCCACGGGCAAGCCCACGTGGAACGGCCGGCTCGTCGTCAAGTTCCGCGATGACCTGAAGGTCCGCGCCGATGCGGTGCCGGGCATGTTCGTCCGCAACCGGCTGGGCGAGCCGATGCCCGAAGTGAGCGAGATCCTCTCGGCGCTCGACGGCACCGCGCGGTCCGCGCTGCGCCAGTCGCCCGACGCCCTCCGCAGCCTCGAGCAGCGCGCCGAGGCGCGCAGCGGACGCGCGCAGCCCGACCTGGCCGGCCTCGTCTACGTCGACGTCCGTCCCGAGCAGCTCCTCGCCGCGGCCCGCGCGTTCAACGACCTCGACATCGTCGAGTACGTCGAGATCGAGTCGACCCCCGAGCAGCACCGCCAGAACTTCTCGTCGCAGTTCGGCTGCGGCGCCGCGGGCGAGAACTCCCCGCTCACCGCCGGCATCAACAACTGCTACACGGCCAGCCGGCCGCCGCAGCTCAATGCCCCGCGCTGCTCGGCCCTCGGCGGCGGCGGCGGCTGCAACTCGCCCCAGATCTGCGAAGCCGACATCGTGCTCCCGGAGTGCCGCGCCGGCTGCAACGACACCCAGTGCTGCAACCTGATCTCGGGCTGCCTGCCCGGCTGCAGCGAGGTCGAGGGCAACCAGGGCTGGGACGCCCTCTGCGCCACCTACGCCAACGTGCTGTGCGCGCAGTTCGGCAGCATCTACGACGGCGGCCCGCCGCGCGGCTCGCCGGACGGCACGCCGGACTTCTACAAGTACGACCCGTGCTTCGCCATGCGCGGCGCGATCTTCCAGTCGCCGGCGACCGAGGGCGGCCCCGTGGTCGTCCAGGGCCAGGTGGTTGCGCCCGACACCCCGAACACCGTGTCGGGCGGCCTGATGACGTACACGCTCGACCCGAACACCGGGCAGTTCGTGCCCGGCACGGATCGGCTCGACGCGATCGACTACCCGAACGGCAACATCACCGACGAGGCCGATCCGGACACCGGCGTCTCCCAGCAGGCGCAGCCCGACCCGAGCCTCGAGGGCGGCGGCGCGCTGCTCGCCGGCGGCTGCTTCACGCCGCACGCCAGCGGTGGCTGCAACCAGGTGACCTGCTGCGTCTACGTGTGCCGCAACGACCCCGCCTGCTGCATCATCGACTGGGACGACAACTGCGTGTCGCTCGCCACGAGCGCGCCGGTACCGACGCCGGGGTCGCAGGGTGAGCTGCTCGGGCTCGGCTCGCCGTGCACCGGCGATGCGCTGCCGGCCACCCCGGGCATCGCGCCGGACTCGAACTTCCCGCCCGCAGGCGCCACCCCGCTCCTCACCGCGGGGCGCGAGGTGTTCCCGAGCGGCCAGCTCGGGAACACGCGCGGCTACCAGGCCTACACGGTCGGGCAGGCGATGCTCGACCCCTTCACGTCGCCGGCGGCGCTCGTGCCGCCGCAGGTCTATCCGGTGGTTCCCCCCAGCCAGCCGAACACCGAGGTGCCCGACCCGACGCGCTCCAACCGCGCCGGCAACCTGGGCACGCTCGCGTGGCTGAACAGCGGCTACCGCGGCGGCGGCCTCGACCTCGCCGGCTACGACGAGCTCCTCGGCGAGCTCGGCGTCAACGCTGCCACCCGGGGCCGCGGCCAGAACACGACGGTCGCCGTCATCGACCTGAGCGCCTTCGTCGAGCACGAGGACCTGGTGAACGTGGTCAACCCGGAACCCGGGCAGACCCAGGTGCTCATCGACCAGGATCCGATGGACCCGGACCACGGCACCGCCGTGCTGGGCGTCATCGGCGCCCAGGACAACGACTTCGGCATCACCGGCATCGCCTCCGGCGCGCGGCTCAACTTCTATCCCTCGGTCAGCGTCGAGGAGGGCGAGCGGCTGATCGCCGCGATCACGCAGGCCCTCATCGACCTCGGCGAGGGTGACGTGATCTGCATGCCGATCGGAAACAACGGCAATGCCGCCGTGTCCCAGCCCACCGTCAACCTCCTGGTGGGCGTGGGCACCGGCGCGGGCATCACCACGGTGTGCTCGGCCGGCAACGCCGGCGTCGGGATCAACCAGGGTCCCACCGACAGCGGTGCGATCATCGTCAGCGCCTGCTGGCCCGGCTACCGCATCGGCACCGCCCCGAGCTTCTCGGCGGTGCCCGGCGGCAACGGCCAGGGGGGCCTGCCCGGCTACAACTACTGCCGCTTCCAGCAGTCCAACTACGAGCCCGAGGAGGGCCTGCCCGGCGTGCAGGCGTCGTCGATCTCGGCGTGGGGCACGGGGGTGGCCACCTGCGGCTACGGCGACCTGTTCGAGGGCGACTCGCCCTCGACGGACCCGCTGCAGGTGAACAAGCTGCGCACCTACACCGCCGGCCAGAGCTTCGAGGGCACGAGCGCCGCGGCGGCCATCATCGCCGGGTGGTGCTCGCGCCTGCAGAGCTTCTCGCTCGCCTACTTCGGCACCGCGCTGCCCGTGCCGGACCTGCGCAACGCCCTGCAGACCCCGGGCAACTTCTTCCAGCAGTGCGGCCTCGCATACTCCGCGCAGGGCTTCCCGGGCTTCCCGGAGAACTGCGAGCAGTACGGCGACGTCATCGCCGGCGGCGAGCAGGCGCGCATCGGCGGGTTCCCCCGGACCCGCAACACGGTCGCGTGGCTGGTGGCGAACGCCTTCAGCGGCGCCAACCCGGTGCTGTTCGACATCATCACCGGCACCTACCAGGCCGGCGGCGCGTTCTCGCTCCGCGAGGTGGACGACATCACGCTGCGCATCGCGTCGCAGCGCCGCCGCGCGGGCAACAAGGGCCAGGGCTTCGGCTCGTCGCTCTTCTATCCCCTGACCGGCGGCACCGTCGACCTGCAGCTCTCGGTGACGGCGTCGTCGCCGCCGTCGCAGATCACGGCATTCGCGCTCCAGACCCGCTCGCGCGTGTCGTGGAACCTGCCGGTCATCCAGATCACCTACTTCTACAACTTCACCCAGAACCGCTGGGTG
>JBJTJU010000078.1:0-2351 GCA_046096165.1 Phycisphaerales bacterium
GCGCTGCTGCGCGTCCTTGCGCCGGGCGGCGCCATGTTCCTCGGACACGCCGAGCGCCCCGCACTCTTCGGGATCGCCGACCGGCTCGAGCCGCTGCCGGGCGCGCCGACGGGGAGCTTCGCGCACGCACGGCGCGGCACCGATGCGCCGGCACGCGCGACGATGCCGGCCGTCGCGGGTCGCACGGGCACGCCCTCGGCCAGGCGCGCGACGCCCCACGCCGCGGCGACACGTTCGACTGCGGCACCCGCCGCCGCGGCCTCGAGACCGCCCGCCGCGGCGTCCACCCCCATGCCGACCGCGTCCGGGCACCCATCCGCCGGCATCGACGAGGCCCGCGCACGGGCGGACGCCGGCCAGCTGGCCGAGGCGCTGGAGATCGCCGAGCGGCTCCACGCCGGCGGCGACCGGTCGGCGGCGCTCCTCGAACTCCTCGGCTCGATCCACTCGGCCCTCGGGCTCGATGCGATCGCCGAGGGATGGCTGCGCCAGGCCGTCTACGTCGATCCGTCGCATCCCGAGGCGCTCCTCCAGCTTGCCGCCCTGGCCGAGCGCCGCGGCGACCGCAGGCAGGCCGAGCGCTACCGCGCGCGCGCCACCGGGGGCACGACGTGAGCGGCCGGCCGGACGCCGCCGATCCGCGGGCGCTCGCGCCCGTTCCCGACCCGAACGACGGGCTCGAGGCCCTGCTCGCCCGTCCGCTGGCCGACGAGGACCTCGACCGAGCCACCGCCGCGCTGGCGGCGCCCATCGAGCGGCGCAGCGCCGAACGCACCAGCCTGCTGGTGGTGCGCGCCGGCGGCGAGCTGCTGGCGGTCCGATCGGTGGACACCGCACTGGTGGCTCCGCCGGGGCCCGTCCACCGCGTGCCGCACCGCCGCGGCCCGGTCGTCCGCGGCAGTGCCAACCTCGACGGCGAGATCCTGCTGGGCATGGCGCTCGAGGCCGCGCTCGGCCTGCCCGCGCCCGCCGGCGCACGGCCGCGCGCCTCGCTCGTGGTGGTCGGCGGCACGCGCGACCGCTGGGCCTTCGAGGTGGACGAGGTGGTGGGCGTGGTCGACGTCCCGGCATCCGCCATGCGCGCCCCGCCGGTCACCGTCGCCGTGGCGCGCAACGGCTGCATCGCGACCCTCGCGCGCCTCGAGCATGGCGAGGCCTCGGTGCTCGATGCCGGCGCGCTTGCCGCGATCTTCCGGGGGGCCGTCGGATGAGCGACCTCGGCGGCTTCTCCATGCACGAGCTGTTCCGCGCCGAGGTCGAGACCCACTGCGCGGCGCTCACCGACGGGCTGCTGGCGCTCGAGCGCACGCCCGAGGACGTGTCCGTCATCGCGCCGCTCATGCGCGCGGCGCACTCGATCAAGGGCGCGGCGCGCATCGTCGGCGTGGACGCGGCGGTCACCGTCGCGCACCACATGGAGGACACGTTCGTCCGCATCCAGAAGGGACAGGAACGCACCACGCGAGCGCGGATCGACCAGCTGCTGGAGGGCAACGACTTCCTGCTGCGGATCGCCGCGCTGCCGGAGGCGGAGGTGGCCTCGTGGAGCGTGGAGCACGCCGCCGAGGCGAACGAGATCACGACGGCGCTGTCGGCGCCGGCCGCGGACGATGCGCCGGCGGCGTCGCCTGCGCCGGCCGCGCCCGCCGCCGCGCCCGCCGCACCGGTGCCGACGCCGGTTGCCGCCCCGCCCGCACAGCCGATCACGCCGGCCGCCGCGCCTGCACGCGCCGCGGCACCGGTTGCGCAGCGCCCGGCACCCGCCGTCACCGAGGCGCCCCCGGCCGCCGAGGCCGCCGAGGCGCGTGCCGTGCGCGTGAATGCCGACAACCTCGACCGCATGATGCGCCTTGCCGGCGAGTCGATGGTCGAGGGCCGCCGCTCGCCGGGGCTGCGCCAGGCGCGCGGGGCGGTGCGCACCGACATGGTCCGCGCGCGCGAGGCGCTCGAGGCCGCCACCCGCCGCGGGGGCGCCGCGCGCATCGATGCCGCGCGCGAGGCGCTCGACCGCGCGGAACGTGCGCTTGCCGACCGCCTCGCGGAGCTCGAGCGCTTCTTCCGCCGCACCGAGGAAGTCTCCACCGCCCTCTACCACGAGGTGATCGGCAGCCGCATGCGGCCCTTCGGCGAAGGCGTGGCCGGGTTCCCGCGCATGGTGCGCGACCTCGCGAAGGACCTCGGCAAGCGCGTTCGCTTCGACATCGTCGGCGCCGACGTGCCGGTCGACCGCGACATCCTGTCGCGGCTGGAGGCACCGCTCAACCACATCCTGCGCAACGCCGTCGACCACGGGATCGAGATGCCCGCCGAGCGGCTGTCCGCCGGCAAGCCCGAGCAGGCGCGCCTGCTGC
>JBJTJU010000079.1:0-7852 GCA_046096165.1 Phycisphaerales bacterium
TCGTCCTCGTCGTCTTCCTCGTCCTCGTCGTCATCGTCATCGTCGAACGCGAAGTCGTCGTCCTCCTCGTCCTCCCGGCCGGCGATCACCGACGAATGCGGACGCTCGGGACGGAGCCAGGGGGCCGTCGGGTCGGCGTCAGAGGCGAGCCAGTCGGGCAACGTACGGGTGAGCGTCATGCGATGGGTCTCGTGGAGGTGCGTCTGCGGGTCGCAGCGGGGGCGGAGTGTAGTCAGCGACGAGGCGCGATTGTCAAGGGGACGCCGCCGCGCCGGGCGAGAAGATCACGGCCTGCAGGGTGGTGCCGTTGCCGACGATCGCCGCACCCTCGACGGCGACGATCGAACGAAGGGGCTGGCCGAGGCTTCGCAGGCGTACGGGCGCGTCGGCCTCGAGGCCCCCGCGGCGAACGTCGAGATCGCAGAGGAACGCTCCGAATCTGAGCGGGACCGGGTCACGGCCCGGCTCGACGGCGTCGAGCGCCAGGAGGCGCCGGGCCGACGCGGCGGACGCCACGAACGACCGCTCGCCCCCGGGCGCGTCGCGGCCGAGGTACGCCCCCTCGGCGTCGAAGAAGTCGACGCGCGCGTCGCGCTGGAAGGCGTGCCACCCGGCGCCGGCGAGCACGTCGCGGAGCGGACCGTCGGAGGGAAGCAGGGATGGCACCGAGAACCGGCCCGGCTCGACGCGGCCCGAGCGCACGTCGACCGCGAAGGCCTCCTCGAAGCGGTCGAGCACCACGATCCACCGCCCGACCTCCCACGAGCGGAGCGTGCCCTGCGCCTCGACGGCATCGATCCTCCAGCGCGGGCCGATCGGATCGTCGGACGCATGCGCCTCGACCGAGACGTCGGTGCCCGCCACCAGGAGCCCGCCCCCGACCGGACGGATCCACCGCACCTCGCCGCAGTCGTCGAGCGGACGCGACATGGTGGGCACGCCGGTCGCCGGATCGATCGCCTCCAGGCGCACCGCGGCGCCCTCGTCGGCGGGCGCCTCCCGCGCGACCGCGACCATCATCGGGTCGCGCGCCCAGGCGAGGATCGCGCCGGCGTCGGGCTCGCGCACCCAGAGTTCCGTCCCGCGGTCGCGCGACCGGCCCACCATCGCCCCGTCGCGGCCGATGGTCACCACTGCCGCGGCGGTGGCCACCGTCGTCGTCGACGGCAGCGCCGCACGCCCGTCGTCGTCGAACAGCGGACGGTCGCGCTCGAGCATCCGCTCGGGGAGCGGCGCCGACCACCGCGGGACGCCGTCGCGCCCGACGCAGGCAACGGCCCCGGAGCCGCCGGGCCCGTCGTCGACGACCACCAGGTCCGGCACCGACGCGATGAGCGTGCCGTCGGCCATGCCGACCGGGACGCGCCAGGCAACCGCGAAGTCCGGGGCGCGGCGGAACGTGAGGTCCTGCCCCTGGAAGGCGAGCACGCCATCCGTGGGCGCCCGCATGCCGGAGGCGGTGCGCGGCAGCCGCCCCAGGAACTCGACGATCCGCTGCGGCGTGCCGTCGATCGCCGGCGGCGCCGCGGCCGGCGACAGTGCCGCACGCACGCGTGGATCGAGCGCATCGAGCAGGCGATCGCACCGCGCCGGATCGGCGCCGGCGGCGCGTGCCGCGCGCACCAGGCGCACCGCACGGCCACGATCGAAGCCCGTCCGCCCGACGAGCGACTCCAGCGCACGGATGCCCGACGGGCTCGCGGCGCCGACGAGGGCCGCGCGCAGCTGCACGGACTGCAGGCGCGCGGCGTCCGATCCCGCCGCGCGGATGGCGGCGTCGACGGCATCGGTCACGCCGGCCACGGCCGAGGGATCGGCGGCCGTCGCTGCGCCGATCCGGCCGAGTGCCGCGGCAACGGCCGACACCTCGGCCGGGCCCTCGCGCACCATCAGCCCGTCCGCGGCCTCGATGCCGGCGGCGGCGGCGAGGCGCGCGGCGTCGCGCACCTCGCGGCGGCGCAGCGCGCGGTCGGCGCGCACCAATGCGGCGCGCAGCGGATTGCCGGATGCGGTGGCGACGGCATCCACGGCGCGGTCGATGGAGGCCCGCACGGCGCCGTCGCCGAGGTCCGCGGCGTCGAGGGCGAGCATCGCTTCCAGCACCCCGGCGCGCGCGGCGGGATCGGCGCCGTCGAGGGCGGCACGGCGCGCCGCTTCCTCGGCGGCCTCGGCGCCGAGGCGCGGGGACCGCGTCTGCCGCGCCAGCTGCAGGAGCGGCAGCACCGCGTCCGCCGCCGGCGAGGCCGCGAGCGCCTCGCGCGCGCCGCGCTCGGCGGCGGCGGCCGGCATCCAGCTGCCGATGCGGACGCCGCCCACGGCCACCAGCTGGTTCCCGAGGAGGAGCGGGTTGGCGCTGCCGGCGCCGGGCACGCGCAGGCGGTCGGCACCCGTGCGCGCATCGACCAACACGAGGTCCTCGCCGCACGGGATCGCCACGACCACCTCGGCCGGGTTGCCCGTCGAGGCGATTGCCACGCGGCCCCGCAGGCGATCGGCGGGCGTCTCGGCCGCGGCGGGGCGCGACCACCGGACGGTGCCGGGCTGCCCGGGATCGAGACAGGCGATCCGGTCGCCGACGGCGATCACCGTCGATGACGCGTGGTCGCCGACGAGGTACTCGGGCGTGCCGATCGCGGCATCGAGGCCGGTGGGCACCTCGGCGAGGACGCGCCCGTCCATCGCATCGAGCACGTGGAGCCGGGAACGGTCCGGCGACACCGCCAGCACGCGGCCGGCGACCACGGCCGGCGTGACGAACGCGGGTGACTCGCCGGCGGCGCCGGTGTCGCGGATGGGAACGGCGAAGCGCCGCAGCCAGCGCACGTGCCCGTCGACCGGATCGACCGCCGTCACCACGCCGGTGGCGGTCGCCGCGTACAGCGTGCCGGCGGCGACGATCGGCGCATCGAAGACGCGCATCCCGCCGAAGCGCGCGCTGCCGGTGCTGGCCACCGCCCGCGACCATGCCGGCGCGCGCGGGCGCTCCAGGTCGAAGGCGACCAGCCAGCTGACCGTCTCGAGCCGCGCCGTGGTGCGGCGTGCCGCGCAGACCGCGACGCCATCGATGACGACGGGCGTGCCGACCGGCTGCAGCGGCTCCGCGTCGGCGCGATCGCCGCCCGCGTCGAGCCGGGTCTCCCAGAGCAGGAAGCCCGTCGCGGCATCGAAGCAGGAGAGCCCGGCGCCCGTTCGCATGCCTCCGGTGCCGAAGGCGAGGACGCGCTCGCCGTCGACCGCGGCCATCCGCGGCGCCGGGACGAGCGCCGCCTGGCCGAACGCGCCCGGCATGCCGCCCACCGACGCGTCCCAGAGCGCGCGGCCGGACAGGCGCTCGTAGGCGCGCACGAAGCTGCCGTCGTCGATGAACACGCGTCGGCCGTCGCTCGAGGCGATGGCCCGCGGCTGCGCCGCCGGCGCCGTGCCGCCGCGAGCCGGGAGGGCGGGCGGCGTCGCGGCGATCGCCGTCGCGCTCGCGGCGATCGGCACGGACCAGGTCTGGCCCCACGTGCCCTCGTCACGCGTGTCGAAGCGGCCGGTGCCGAGGGGTTCGAACGCGGCGGCCGGCGGCAGGGGAGCGTCGGGTGCGGCGACGCGCCGGACGGCGGCGCGCTCGGCGGCCTCGACGTCTGCCACGGCGTCGATCGCCGCGACGGCCTGGGTCACCCGCACGGGGTCACCGAGGCGACCGGCCGCGGCAGCCACCATGCCCGCATGGTGCAGGGCGCGCCGCCCGGCCAGCAGGTCGTGCGCCGCCACCCGGTCAAGGAGCGCAAGCGCCGACGCACAGTCGCCACGGGCCAGCCGCGCTTCCGCGGTGCGCAGCGCCGCGTCGAGGCCGGACTCGGTCCAGAGGCGCGCGGCGACGAGCGCCGCCACGTCGCCGCGCGCGAGCATGGCGCGCGACTCCGCATCGACCTCGCGCCGGAAGGCGGTGCGCAGCGCCGCATCCGAGGCGAGCATCGCGTGGGCACGCGCCGCGACGGTGACGAAGAGGTCCGGGTCGTCGGGCGTGCGCACGAGCCGGTCGTGCGCGCCGTCGAGCACCTCGACCAGGAGCCGCACCGCCTCGCGCGGGTTGGCCTTCGCCTGGTCGGCGGCCTGCTCGAGGAGGAGCTGGGCCGAGGGCGAGTCGTCGACCGCCGGCACCGCCATCTCCTGCGCGCGCGCGGCATGCGCCGCGAGCATCGCCGCCGCCGCGAACACGGCGGCGGCGCGGGCCATCGGGCGGCAGCGCAGGTCGGTCATGGCGAGGAGGGTGATACATTCTCCGGCCGATGCGCGTCCGGCGAATCCGTCTTCCCACGATGCTCGCGGCCGCCGCGGCCGCGGCCGCGCTCGGCGGGTGCGCGGCGTCGCCCGAGTTCCGGGCGCTGCGCGCCGAGCGCATCCGGACCACCGACGAGGCCACCGAGGTGAAGGTGTTCCTGGAGCTGCGCAACCCGAACGACGCCCCGGTGGAACTGACCACCTGGGACTACACGTTCACGGTCGGCGACCGCACCGCCTACTCGGGGCCGTGGGTGGCATCGCTGACGCTGCCGCCGAAGCAGGTCATGGTCACCGAGGTGCCGGCCGTGGTGCCGGCATCCTTCGGCGACGTGGCGGCCGGGAAGTGGCGGATCGGCGGCACGGTCGGGTACCGCGCCACCGGAAAGCTCGACCGCCTGCTCTACCAGCTGGGCATCAACCGGCTGACGGCGCTGTTCGGGGTGTCCGGCGAGGGCATCGAGCTCGCGCGTGCGGCGCCCGTCGCCGGACCGGTACCGGCTGCGTCGCCCGTGCCTGCGCCCGCGTCGTCGCCCGCCGAGGCACCGAAGGCCGAGCCGGTGCCGGCCACCCCCGCACCCTGAGTCACGCCGTCCGCGGCGACTGCGCGCGCGCCGCGGCGCGCTCGCGGTAGTGCGCGATGAGCCGCGCATGCAGGCCCAGGGCGCGCGGATCGTCGGCCGCGAGGTCGGTGCACTCGAGCTGGCGGTACGTGCCGTCGGGCTGCATCTGCCACGCCGAGCGCCGGTCCTCCAGGCAGAACTGCAGCACGTCCCAGAGCATCCGCCGCGGCTCGCGGCCGAGCACCGGCGTGGCGGCCTCGACGCGCGTCTGGAGGTTCCGGTACATCCAGTCGGCGCTGCCGATGAGGAACTCGCCCTCGAGCGGGTCGGCCTGCCCGGCGCCGAACCAGAAGATGCGGCTGTGCTCCAGGAACCGCCCGACGATCGAGCGCACGCGGATGTTCTCGCTGAGCCCGGGCATCGACGGCCGGATGCAGCAGAAGCCGCGCACCACCAGGTCCACCTGGACGCCCGCCTGGCTTGCCCGGTAGAGCGCGTCCATCACGCCGCGGTCCTCGAGCTGGTTCATCTTGGCGATGATCCGGCCCTGGCCGCCCTGCGCGGCAAGCTGCGTCTCGCGCTCGATCAGCTCCAGGAAGCGCCGCTTCATCGCCACCGGCGCCACCAGCAGGCGCTGGTACTCGCGCTGGCGCGAGCGGCCGGTCATGTAGTTGAAGAGGTTGACCAGGTCCTCGGTGATCGCGGGGTCCGCGGTCAGCAGGCCGATGTCCTCGTACACCCGCGCGGTGCGGCTGTTGTAGTTGCCGGTGCCGATGTGGGCGTAGGAACGCAGGCCGCCCGGCTCGTCGCGCACCACGAGCGCCGTCTTGGTGTGCGTCTTGTAGCCCACCACGCCGTAGGCCACGTGCACGCCGGCGTCCTCGAGCTTGCGCGCCCACAGGATGTTGCGCGCCTCGTCGAAGCGCGCGCGCAGCTCCACCAGCACGGCCACCTGCTTGCCGCTCTCGGCGGCGCGGATCAGGCTGGAGATGAACGGGCTGTCGCCGGACGTGCGGTACAGGCTCTGCTTGATGCACAGCACCCTGGGGTCGGCCGCCGCGTCCTCGATGAACTTCTCCACCGAGAGGTCGAACGACTCGTAGGGGTGGTGCACCAGGATGTCGCCGGAGCGGATGGAGGCGAAGATGTCGGCGCGGTCGCCCTCGAGTCCCGGCGGGGAGAGCGCCGAGAAGCGCGGCCAGTGCAGCTCGGGCAGGTCGATGTCGGCGACCTCGTTGAGCGCGCCCCAGTCGACCAGGCCCGGCGTCTCGAAGACGTCGTCGGCATCCACCTGCAGCTCGTCGATCAGGAAGCGCAGGATGCGGGCATCGCCGCCGGCGGCGATCTCCAGGCGCACCACGCGCGCGAAGCGGCGCTCCTTCAGGAGGTGCTGCGTCGCCTCCAGCAGGTCCTCGGTGTCCTCGTTGTCGCGCTCGACCTCGGCGTTGCGCGTCACGCGGAACGGCAGGACCTTGATGATCTCCATCCCGGGGAAGAGGTCGTCGAGGTTGTGCTCGACGATCTCCTGCAGGGGCACGAAGCTGCGCGTCCCCTCGAGGCGGTAGAGCCGCGACGGGACGTCCGGCACCTTGACGCGCGCGAAGAGCTGCTCGCTCTCCCCCGGGCGGCGCAGCAGGACGCCGAGCGACACGCTCATGTTCGAGATGAACGGGAAGCGGTGGCCGGGGTCGACGGCAAGCGGCGTGAGGATCGGGAACACGCTGCGACGGAACCACGCCTCCGCCTCGGCGCGCTGCGCGGCATCGAGGTCGGCCCAGCGAAGCAGGCGCACGCCGTGCGGCTCGAGCGCCGGCAGCACCCGCTCGCGCAGCACCGACATCTGGCGATGTGCCAGCGTCGCCACGCGCGCACGGATGCCGTCGAGCTGCTGGGTGGGCGTGAGCGCCTCGGGCACCGGGCCGCCGACGCCGGCCTCGATCTGGCGCTTCAGCACGCCGACGCGCTTCATGAAGAACTCGTCGAGGTTCGCCGAGTAGATCGACAGGAAGCGCATCCGCTCCAGGAGCGGCGTGCGCGGGTCGGCCGCCACGTCCAGGACGCGCGCGTTGAACTCGATCCACTCGATGTCGCGGTTCAGGAAGCGCGCGGGATCGCCGGCGGCCACGGTGGCCGGGGTGCCGGCGGCCGGCATGCCCGAGGGTGCGATGGAGTCGTCGTTCACGATGCACCCCCCGGCGGAGCGAACGTCGCGGTGCAGCCCGGGGCCTCACGCACGCTCACGGCGCGCAGGCGCACGCCGGACGGGAGCTCCGGCGCCAGCGCATCGGCCACGTGGCGGGCCACCAGCTCGGCCGTCGGGTTCACGCGGGCGAACGGCGCGGTGTCGTTCAGGTTTCGGTTGTGGAAGCGGCCGAGGATGCGGTCGAGCGACGCCTCGACGGCGTGGAAGTCCACCAGCATGCCGTCCGGGTCGAGCGCCGGACCGGCCACCTCGGCCACCACGCCCCAGTCGTGGCCATGGAGCGGCTCGCGCATCCCCCGGATCTCGATGGCGTGCGCGGCGCTGAAGGATCGCTCGATCCGCAGCGTGAACATGCCGCAAGTATAGGAGGCACGGGCGAGATTCCGATAGCCTGTGCGGCCCATGAACGCCCAGGACGCACCGCTCATGCTGTCGGTCTCGGGAGCGCGCGGCATCGTCGGCAAGACGATGACCGCCGAGGTGGCCGCCGCCTACGGCGCGGCGTTCGGCTCGTTCCTGCGCTCGACCACCGGCAAGGCGCGCCCCCGCGTCGTGGTGGGACTCGACGGCCGGATCAGCGGGCCGCCGCTCGCCGCGGCCGCGATCGGCGGGCTGACCGCCACCGGCTGCGACGTGATCGACATCGGCGTGGCCATGACGCCGACCGTGGGCGTGATGATCGGCCACCACCGCGCCGACGGCGGGCTCACGGTGACCGCGAGCCACAACCCGATCGAGTGGAACGGCATCAAGTGCCTCGACGGCAACGGCCTCGCGCCGCCCCCCGCGATCGCCAAGGAGATCGTCGACCGGTTCAGGG
>JBJTJU010000080.1:0-2669 GCA_046096165.1 Phycisphaerales bacterium
GTGGTGATCCTCCTCTTGTGGGTGGCCATCACCGCCACCATCATGGCGGCATGGAGGGCATGCAAGACCGCCGCGGCGCTGCTCATGCCGTACCTTGCGTGGGTGAGCTTCGCCACCGCGCTCAACATGGCCATCTGGCGCCTCAATTGAGCGGCGCGCAGCACGGGGAACTTGCCCGGCGTTACCACGGGATCGACGCCCTCCGCGGCGCCATGATGCTGCTCGGCGTCGTGCTGCATGCGGCGCTCTGCTACCTGGAGGGCGCCGGTGATGCCGCGTGGGCCTACCGCGACCCGCAGGGTTCGCCGCTTGCCGCATGGCTCCTGATCTCGATCCACGTCTTCCGCATGCCGGCGTTCTTCGTGCTGGCGGGGTTCTTTGCCGCGCTGCTCTGGTCGCGTCGCGGTCCCGCGGGCTTCGTGGCCGATCGCGTGCGGCGCATCGTGCTTCCGATGGTGGTGGGGTGGGTGGTCCTGTTCCCGCTCGTCCGGCTCTCGTTCGCCTTCGCCGTCGCGCGGCTCTCGGGCGCTGCGCCGGCCCAGGCGATCGGCGCGGTCGCGGGGCCGGTCCTTGCGTCGCCGTGGGCGGATGCGAACCCCGCGCACCTCTGGTTCCTCGAGCTGCTGGTCATCCTCTACGGGCTGGCGATCGTCGCGACGGCGGCTGCGCGCCTGGTCCCGGCGTCGGTGCGCGCGTCCTTCGACCGCGGCGTCGATATGGTGCTTGCCGGCCGGACGCGCGTGCCGCGGGTGCTGGTGCTCGCCGCCGCCACCATGCTGACGCTCCTCCCGATGGATGCGCCGGGCATCGACACGCCGACCGGGTTTGCGATGCCGCCGCGCATCGTGGTCCCCCACGGGCTCTTCTTCCTCGTCGGCTGGCAGCTCTTCCGGCACCGTGCCGCGATGGAGTTGCTTGCCGATCGCCCATGGGGTCGGCTGGCGGGTGGCCTGGCCATGCTTGCCGTCACGACGCTTGCCTCGCTCATCTGGTGGGGCGCGGTGCTCGGCGGCGCCGACCGCGAGACGGCCGGCATGGGGATCTTCTTCCTCATGGTGCAGGCGGCGACCGCGGTGACCATCTGGCTGCTGGTGCTTGGCGGGATCGGCGCCGCGGAACGGCTGCTCGACAGTCCCGTGCCCGGGGTTCGGTTCCTGGTCGATGCCTCGTACTGGACGTACCTCGTCCACCTGCCGCTCGTGGTGGCCGCCGCGGCGCTGCTGCAGGGCTGGGAGGTCGCGCCCACGGTGCGGATGCTCGGGACCGTCGTCGTGGTCTCGGCGGCATGCCTCGTCAGCTTCGCTGCGGTGCGGGGCGTGCTGCCGACGTCGGTCGTGGGACGAAATCCCGGGTCCGCCCGGGCGTTTGGCCGGGAGCCATGATCGTCCCGCTCCTTGCCTGGGCGCTTGCCGCGTTCGCCGCCGACCCGCCCGCCGCGCCCGTGGCTCCCGTCGCCCCCGTCGTGTCGCCGCCCGCCGATCCGCTGCGGGCGGCTCTCGTCGAGCGCTGCAAGGCCTCCGCCGAGTACTCGCGTGCCAACGAAGGCGACTTCGTGATGGTGCTCCTCGACGGCAAGGTGGTGTTCGAGGACGGCACGGGGTCGTGGAACGCCGCACGTGCGCATCTGCTCGCGAGCGGCACCAAGAGCTTCTCGGGGATCGCCGCGGCCATGGCCGTGAAGGACGGGTTGCTTCGGCTCGACGAAGAGGTGAGCGACACCATCGTCGAATGGAAGGACGACCCGAGGAAGCGCGACGCAACGGTGCGGCAGCTGCTCTCGCTTGCCACGGGCCTCGAGCCCCTGAGCAACGAGATCGACTCGGCCGCCAACCGCGCGCGCCTCGGGATCCGCGACTGCGCGCGGGCCTCGATCGAGGCGCGCTCGATCGCATCCCCGGGGGACCGGTTCATCTACGGCCCCAGCCAGTTCTACGTCTTCGGCGAGCTGATGAAGCGCAAGCTTGCCGCCGCCAAGACCGGGGACGCCGACGTGGTGGCCTACCTCGAGCGGAAGGTGTTCGAGCCGCTCGGCATCCGGCCGCGGTTCATGCGCGACGAGGCGGGGAACGCCAACCTGCCGGGCGGCGGCCGCCTCTCGGCGCGCGACTGGGCGACCTTCGGGGAGATGGTGCGAAACGGCGGCATGCATGACGGCCGCCAGATCGTCGACCCCGCGCTGCTTCGCGAGGTGCTCTCGCCGCATGGACCCAACCCGCGCTACGGCCTCACCTGGTGGCTCCTGAGCCCCGGGATGGATGACCCCGAGGAACTCATGCTCGGCGCGCTCTTCGCCCGGCGCAATGCGCGCGACGGGGCCACGGCCGCCGGCGACGTCACGGGCTTCATGGCCGCGGGCAAGGGCAAGCAGCGCCTCTACGTGCTTCCGTCGAAGCGCATGACCGTCGTGCGATTCGGTTCCATCGACGGCGGCAAGCGCTACCGCGACTCGGAGTTCCTGGCCCGCCTTGACGGTCCGCTGCCGCCTGCAGGCATGGCATGGATCCCCGGCCGCGAGTTCTCGATGGGAAGCACCGATCCGCTCGCGCGGCCCGACGAGCAGCACACGCGGACGATGACCGCGCACGAGCAGGTGGCGCGCCACGCCCCACGCGTCGCCGCCGTTCATGCCCACCCCGCCGATCACCAGCGGCCGACGCCATCGTCGCGCG
>JBJTJU010000081.1:0-2083 GCA_046096165.1 Phycisphaerales bacterium
TCCTGTATCCTCTTCCGTCCCTCAACGATGGGCCGTCGGCGACAGGCAGGTGCCTGGCGCCGCATGGGACAGGCGACGCGGCAAGACCGCCTGTTCCAGCCTGGAGGGTGCCGCGGCTCAGGGTGTTCCCGCCGCGCCAGACCGATTGGCATGTGACGGTCGAACCCCTGGAGGCAACGCGCACGACGACGGCAACCCGATCGACGCCCTGGCCCGTGGTGTAACGGTAGCACAGCAGGTTTTGGTCCTGCTTGTCTAGGTTCGAATCCTAGCGGGCCAACGTCGCTTCCCCACTTGCCCCCGCGCATGCATCGCCCATGACCAACGACTCCACCATCTCGCGCAGCGCGATCGTCCTCGCCGCCGGCAAGGGCACGCGCATGCAGAGCGACCTGCCGAAGGTCATGCACCACGCGCACGGCCGCCCGATGGTCGAGTGGGTGGTCGACGCGGCGCGCGCCGCCGGCTGTGCGCCGGTCGTGCTGGTCGTCGGCCACGGCGCCGAGCTCGTGCGCGGCCACTTCGCGGGCCGGCCCGGCACCGAGTTCGTCGTGCAGGAGCCGCAGCTCGGCACCGGCCACGCGGTCGACATGGCCCGCCCGCTCCTCGAGCGCGGCATGCTCGGGGAGGAGGTGCTCGTCCTCTGCGGCGACGGGCCGCTGATCCGCCCGCACACCCTCGACGTCCTGCTCTCCACGCACCGGCGCACCGGCGCGTCGGCGACGCTCGCCACGGCGGTGGTGGACGACCCCACGGGCTACGGCCGCATCGAGCGCGACGCGTCCGGCGGCTTCGCCCGCATCGTCGAGCACAAGGACGCCTCGCCCGCGCAGCGCGCGATCCGCGAGGTGAACCCCTCCTACTACTGCTTCCGCACCGCCGACCTGTTCGACGCGCTGCGCCGCGTCACGAACCGCAACGCGAGCGGCGAGTACTACCTGACCGACGTCTTCGAGCTCCTCCTGCGCGATGGCCGCCGCGTGAGCGTCGTCGACGCCGTGCCGCCCGAGGACGTCCTGAGCGTGAACACGCCCGAGCAGCTGGCCGAGGTGTCGGCGATCCTCGCCGGCCGCGGCGCCCGGGCCATGGGAGCCTCCCGATGAGCACCGCGCACGACCGGCAGCACCTGAAGATCTTCGCCACGCGCAGCGGGCGCGACCTCGCGCAGCGCATGTGCGAGCACATCGAGATGTCCCTCGGCCAGGCCGAGACGGTGCAGTTCCCCGACGGCGAGCTCCTCGTCAAGCTCGCCGAGGACGTGCGCGGCCGCGACTGCTACGTCGTGGCCAGCACGTGCTTCCCGGTGAACGACAGCCTGATGGAGCTCCTCGTCTACATCGACTGCCTGCGCCGCGCGAGCGCCAAGCGGATCACCGCCGTGATCCCCTACTTCGGCTACGCGCGCCAGGACCGAAAGGACGAGGGGCGCGTGCCCATCACCGCCAAGCTGGTGGCGAACCTGATCGTCAGCAGCGGCTGCAACCGCGTGCTCTGCGTCGACCTGCACGCCGCGCAGATCCAGGGCTTCTTCGACATCCCGGTGGACCACCTGACGGCGGCCCCGGTGCTGGTCGAGCACTATGCGCAGCTCAAGTCCGATCTCGGCGACGCCGTGATCGTCAGCCCGGACGTCGGCAACGTGAAGGTGGCGAACATGTTCGCCAACCTGCTCGGGCTCGACATGGCCATCATCGACAAGCGCCGCCAGAGCGGCTCCAAGGTCGTGGTCAAGAACCTGATCGGCGACGTGAAGGGCCGCCGCGTCCTGATGTTCGACGACATGATCTCGACCGCCGGCACCGTGGCCGAGGCGGCGAAGGTGGTCATGGAGGAGGGTGCGACCGGCTGCGAGTGCGCGTGCACGCACGCGGTACTCGTCGGCCAGGCGTTCGCGCGCCTCGCCAACCCGGACATCGCCCGCATCACCGTCACCGACACGATTCCCGGCGGCGAGCGCCTGAAGCCCCTCGAGGGCAAGCTCGTCATCCGTTCCGTGGCCCGCCTCCTCGGCGAGGCGGTCCACCGCATCCACCACGACCAGAGCGTCAGCGCCATGTTCCGAGAGGGCATCGGCGTGAAGCGC
>JBJTJU010000082.1:0-4927 GCA_046096165.1 Phycisphaerales bacterium
TTCCAGTGGATCGACCCCGAGCCGCTGGCGGCCGCCAGCATGGCGCAGGTGCACTCGGCCGTCTGGAAGGACGGCACCGAGGTGGTGGTCAAGCTGCTGCGCCCGGACGCCGCCGACCAGATCGAGGCCGACATGGATGCCATCGCGTTCGTGGCGCGCCTGACCGAGGAACGCCTCGCGAAGAGCGGCTTCAGCCCGACCGAGATCGTCGGCGAGTTCCGCGAGGAGCTGCGGCGCGAGACCAACCTCACGATCGAGGCACGGTCCACGGACCGCATGCGCCGGTCGTTCGCGGATGACCCGGGCATCTCGTTCCCGCACGTCTACTGGGAGGCGACGACGCCCGGCCTGCTGACGATCGAGCGCGTGAAGGGCAAGCTGCTCGCCCGCACGCCCTACGAGTCGATCCCGCTGGAGACGCGGCGGAAGATCATCGGCAACGGCGCACGCGCCGTGTTCCGCCAGACGCTCGAGCTCGGCTTCTTCCACGCCGACCCGCACCCGGGCAACATCTTCGTCCATGACGACGGCCGGATCACCTTCATCGACTGCGGCATGGTGGGCCGGATCGGCGCCGACGCGCGCCAGCGGATCGCCGAGCTGGTGTTCGGCGTGGCCACCGGCGATGCGCGCCTGGTGTTGCGCGCGGCCATGAAGATGGGGAACGTCGAGCCCGACGACATCGACGAGCGCGCCCTGCTCGACGACGTGCAGGAGGTGGTGGACCAGTTCGTGGGCCGGCCGATCGGCGAGATCGACATCGCGGCGGTGCTGGACAAGTTCTACCAGATCCTCCGCGAGTACCAGGTCCGGTGCCCGGCGGACATGGTGATGCTCATCAAGGCGATGGCCACCATCGAGGGCGTGGCGCGCGACCTCGACCCCGACTACGAGATCATCGAGGCCGCCAAGCCGTTCATCTTCCGGCTGGTGAACGACCGCTACTCGCCGAAGGCGCTCTCGAAGCGCGTGCTGAACACGCTGTTCTCCTACGCCGAGTTCGTCGACTCGCTGCCGAAGCAGGTGAACGGCCTGCTGCGCAAGCTTCGCATGGGCGAGGCGAAGGTCAACTTCCACGTCGAGGGCATCGAGCGCTTCCGGATGTCGGTGGAGCACACCGCGACCACGGTGTCGTACGCACTGCTGATCAGCGCCCTGCTGCTCGCGAGCTCGGTGCTGATCCATGCGACGCGCGGGGAGACCGAGACGACGGTGGTCGGCACGCTGGGCCTCGGCGGCTTCCTGCTCGCCGGGTTCCTCTCCCTCGGCCTGATCTGGGACATCTGGCGCACCCGGCGCGGCGTGCAGCGGAACGTCCGCGAGGAAGAGAAGGAAGAGCGGCAGAAGCGGTACTGAGGCGGCCCCGAAGGCGCCAGGCGCTGCGGGGGCGGGTATTCCCGGTATTCGAGGCAATTCCCCGAACCCCCGCGGCAGGCCATGGCATAGTACGCGGATGCACAGACCGGTCCCGGCCCTCGGCCTCGCGGTCGCCTTCGCGACCACCCTTCCCGTCTCCGCGCAGTTCACGTCCGATCCGGCGCAGCCGGCGATCCTTGCAAGCGCCGCCAGCGAGCAGGTGCAGCCGAAGGTGGTCCCGATCCCCTCGGGCGGCTTCTACATGAGCTGGTACGACAACCGCTCCGGCGGCTACGACCCGTGGGTGCAGCGCTTCGACGCGAGCGGCACCGGCGTGTGGCCGGACGGCGGCGTGCGCGTCCTGGACACGTCGTTCTCGAGCACCGAGGACTACGGGCTGACGATGGACAACGCGGGCAACGCGGTCATCGTGACGCGCAGCGACATCGGCGGCGGGGTCAAGATCGTCGCGCAGGCCGTGTCGCCCTCGGGAACGCTGCTCTGGGGCCCGACCGGAACCCAGCTCGCGGCCACCGGCAACGCCCCGAAGGCGGGGCGCGCCGGCGACGGTGCCGCGGTCGCCGGCTGGAGCGAGGGCAACCGCGCGAAGGTCATGCGCCTGAACGCCGATGGCACGGCCGCCTGGGCCACCGCGTCCACCATCACCGACGGCACCGCGACCACGATCCTGGCAGACCTGCAGCCCGGCGACGGCGGCAGCGTCATCGCGTCGGCGGTGCGCTACACGACCTTCACCGGTGCCAAGACGCTGCAGGCGCAGAAGTACTCGGCGACCGGGACGGCGCAGTGGGCGGCGACGAACGTGCGCGTCTTCTCGGCGGGCTCGCTCCAGTTCGGAAACTTCCCGTCCTTCATCCCGGACGGCGAGGGCGGTGCCATCTTCGCCTGGTACACGACCTCTCCCCTGATGGGCCGGGTGCAGTGGGTCTCCCCGACCGGGACCCTGAAGTTCGGCACCGACGGCGCGACCGTCGCCGACACCACCGGCCTCAACCGCGTGGATCCGGCGGTGGCGTACCTGCCCTCGTCCCGCCGCGTGTTCGTGTCGTGGAGCGAGCAGGTGCCCAACACGTCGCTGTACGGCGTGGGCCTGCAGGCCTTCGACGAGGCCGGGCAGAAGCTGCTCGGCGTGGGCGGCTACCCGCTGGCGCAGCTCGAGACCGTCTACCAGTACGTCCAGAACCGCGCGGGACTGGTGGGCGGCTTCCCGACCTTCACGTGGACGCGCACCGCACCGAGCTTCGGCAATGACGTCATCTGGGCCATGTCGGTGGATGCCGGCGGTACCCCCCGCTGGACGTCGCCGACCCAGGTGAGCGTCGCCACCCCGACCGGTCGGCCGCTGATCGCGCCGCTTTCGGGCGGCAGCGCTCACGGCCTGGTGGCCTGGGAGCGCGGCGGCACCGGGTCGACCGACTTGGTCGGCGCGCGGCTCAACTCCAACGGAACGCTCGGGCCGATCTGCCTCGCAGACCTGAACGACGATGGGTTCGTGAATGGAGACGACCTCGGCGCCATGCTCGGCGCGTGGGGGGCGTGCGCCGGCACCGCGTGCCCCTGCGACCTCAATTCGGACAGCTTCGTGAACGGCGACGACCTTGGAGTCCTGCTGTCGGCGTGGGGTGCATGCTCGCCCTGACGGCCCCATGCCGTGTGTACCTGCCGATCGACCGCGCGGCCATCCTCCAAACCCGTACCAGATCCACCGCCCTGGCGGCAACTACAGGAAGGTAACCACCACCATGATTCGATCCACGCACTCGACAACCACCGCCCTCGTCGCAATCACGCCGATCCTCTCGGTGGCTGCCCCGGCCGCCGCGCAGCACTCAAGCAACCCCGCCACGCCGATGTCGATCGTTGCGACGACCGGCGATGACGTGCAGCCCAAGATCGCCCCTGGGCCTGCCGGCGGCCAGTACATCTCGTACTTCTCCGGACCGGGGTACGACGTCTACCTCGACCTGCGCGACGCGAGCGGCACCCGTGTCTGGGCCGCCCCGATCCTGATCGAGGACCGTGCGTTCTCCTCGACCACCGATTATGCGCTGACGAGCGATCCGTCGGGAAACGCGTACGTCGTCTACAACGCTGTCAACCCGGCAAACGCGAGCGGTGCGCTCGTCAAGATTGCGTCGGTTGAGCCCGGCGGGACCATCCGATGGACATCCGTCCTCTACACGGCGACCATCGGCGCCACCAGCCTCGGGAGCGGACGCGCCACCGTCGCCAGCGACGGGTTCGTCTGGGGCGCCTATGCGATCGGGTTCGACAGCTCGATCGCGCGCGTGAACCCGGCAACCGGGGTGGTGACCAACTCGCTGTTCCTCAACGAGAACAGCACGACGAAGCAGATGTGCTCGGGCCTGCAGCCGTCGACGGACGGAAGCGTGATCCTGAGCACCATCCGCTACACGACCATCAGCAGCCCGAAGACGCTCCGCGCCCGACGCATCAATGCCGACGGCACCTACGGCTGGGGCGGCGCACTCGGGACCCCGGTCTTCTCGACGGGCTCCGTCCAGACCGGCAACTTCCCCGACTTCATCGTCGACGGACAGGGCGGCGCATACTTCCCGTGGTACTCGACGAGCCCGCTGAACTGCCGGGTGCAGCGCATCGACTCTACGGGAGCCGTCCTGTTCGGCACCGACGGGGTGGAGGTGTCGCCCGTCACCTCGGGTTCCGTCGGCGGAGCCTCGGTCACGCTGAACCGCACGAACCCGTCGGCGGTGGTCGGCGGCGACGGTCGGCTGTACGTGTTCTACCGGGCCTACACCAGCGCGGTGTCCGGCATCGTCTGGTACGGCATCGGCGCACAGTGTCTCGATTCCTCGGGCAATCGGCAGTGGACGGACGACGGCGTCATGATCGAGGACTATGCGCCGACCGCGTCCGGCGTCCTGTACGACCGCAACATCGGTGCCGCATGCCGTTTCGGCGCGGATGCCGGCTGCTCGTACGTGGACAGCGCGTCGGCGACCACCGCCACTGCGAGGGCCTGCCGCATGAACTCCGACGGCGCCACCGCATGGAAGCGGCCCCTGGCGTCCGATGCGGGCACGAAGTACCGCTTCGGGAGCTCCAGGGACCCTTCCACCAGGGCCATCTTCGTGTGGCAGGGCGTGCCCGTAGGCCAGAACGTGAGCGACATCTGGGCCGGACGCGTGAACAGCGACGGCAGCGTCGGAAACCCGGCGCTGGTCGGCGACCTGAACGGCGACGGGTACGTCAACGGCACCGACCTGGGGTTGCTTCTTGCCGCATGGGGTACGTGTCCCTCCGGCAGTGCGTGCCCGGCCGACCTCAACCTGGACGGTGCGGTGGACGGAATCGATCTCGGGATGCTGCTGGCGGGCTGGACCTGAGCGCACGGGCGAGGCGCTCGTCGCTCACCGGCACGCGCGTTCGCAGTTCCTGCGCGAACAGGCTGACGCGGTACTCCTCGAGCAGTTCGCGGAACGGCGCCAGCACCTCGGCGTCGCCGCGCTCGGCGGCGAGCGTGGCCTCGGCCTTCGCCAGTTCGTCTTCCCAGCGCCGCACCTGCACC
>JBJTJU010000083.1:0-4264 GCA_046096165.1 Phycisphaerales bacterium
GCTCGACGAAGTTCAGGATGCCGTGTCGGTCGGCCGTCTTCCCGGTGGCGATCGTGGACCAGAGGAGCGGCGACAGCTTCGGCTCGAGGGTCCGCAGGTCCGCGCGTGTTCCCTCCGCAAGAAGCCTCGCAAGGTTCGGCATGCGGCCGCGCGACAGCAGCGGGTCGATCACCTGCCAGTCGGCGGCATCCCACCCGAGGATGAGGAGCCGCTGCACCGGTCGCGAGGTCATCGCCGCATCGTACGGATCGGCCCTGGCCCGCCGAGCAGGCCGGTCACCGTCGACGGCGGCCGCGACCGAGGATCGCCGCCCCCGCCATCACCGCCAGTGCGCCGGGACCCGGCACGACGGTGAGGGCCGCGCCCGCAGTCTCCTGATAGGAGAGCTCGATCAGACGGAACTGGCCTGGTGTCGCACCGACGAAGATGCGGCCATATCCGTAGTGGATCGCCTGTGTCGTGCCGCTCGACGGTGAGCGGAAGCGGAACCCGAAGATGTTCACCGAGTTCAGCCGCCAGTCTCCTGCGCCGCCGCCGAACGTCACGGGGCCGCTGTCGGCGTAGCTCGCGACCTGCTGGACGATGGTGCCGTTGGAAATCGACGCCCCGGGACCCGTCGTCACGCCCGGCAGCCGCATCAGCCCGTAGTACGGGTTGGGGTTGCCCGGGTTGACCGGACCCGAGAACGGCGGGAAGTTGAACTTCAGCACGCTGCCAGAGTTCGAGGACTCGATCTGCAGGTCCCACCCGGTCACGGCGCTGCTGGAACTGGTCGGCCCGGTGTTGAGGTTGTCGATCGTGACGAAGACGGACTCGGTCAGCGCCGACGGCGTCCAGTTCATCGTGAACGTCCGTACGGCCCCGTGCGCGATCGATGCGATCGACACGCTCCCCGCCGCGACGGCCATGAGCCACGCAGGCACCCCGATTGGATCAATGGACATCCTTGTTCCCTTTCCCTGTCTCGATGATCGGCCCGCACGCCCTGGGCATCAGCGACCCGTGCACCCACTCCGTGGCCGGTCAGCCCCGACGTCCGCAGGATGCCACGGGCGCGGAAGCGGTCAAGGGATGCACAGGCGAGATGTGCAACAATTCACGCGTCGAGACTCGAATGCACCGCCGATCATGCGATCTAGCGTGGATCGGTGCAACGAACACAGCCCGCGCGACCATTCGCGCGGGCCGTGCTGTCGTTGATGTCGCCGACCGTCAGCGCCTGCGACGACGTCCGGTGAGTGCCGCCGCGCCGAACAGCGCGATCGCGCCGGGGCCCGGGATCGGCATCCCTTCGCCCACGCGCAGCGATGCGCCGGCGACGTCCTGGTAGCCGAAGTGCGTCAGCGTGAACTGGCCCGGCGTGCTGCCGATCACCATGCGGGCCCAGCCGTAGACCAGGCTCTGCGACGTCCCGAGGCGCATGCGGAACCCGAAGTAGTTCTCGCCGTTGAGCCGCCACTGGTACGCGCCTGAGCCGAAGCTCATCGCGCCGCCGTCGGCGAAGCTCGACGAGGCCATGATCATCGTGTTCACCGGCAGGTTGGCGCCACCGCCCGACGTGTCGCCGGGGGTTCGCATGATGCCGTAGTACGGGTTTGGGTTCGTGATCGGCCCCGGCACCGTCGGCGCCGGGAACGAGAAGTCGAGGCTCGTGCGCGCGGACGGCGACGCGATGCGCATGTCCCAGCCCGAGACCAGCGCCGACGACGAGGTCGGGCCCGTGCTCAGGTTGTTGAGCGAGACGTAGAGCTCGCCGGACGACGGCAACGCCCAGTTGACCGCGTACACGCGGACGGCAGCCTCCGCGGATCCGGCCCCGACGCCGACGGCGATCGCTGCCGCGGCAAGCGGCAACCTCGTGACTCCAGATGAAATGGACATCTCTTTCCCTTCCCTCAAGTTGACGCTCACAGGCGGTGAGCCGCACCCAGGACGCCGATCTCCCCCAACGACATGGGGACGGCAGCCTGCGGCACCTTCAAGGTGCCCCGGTTTCGGCGTGAGGCAAGTTCGGCTCGGGAGATTCCGTCACTGGCCGGGAATATCGGTCTCTGAGTCCTTGGATGCCCCAAACGAAAGCAGGGGCAGCCCGCGAACGGGCTGCCCCTGAGGAGCAAGCAATCGAATCCAGACCAGGCTCAGCGGCGGCGGCGGCCAGCGAAGCCCGCGAGGCCGAGCAGCGCGATGGCGCCCGGGGCGGGGACGACGGTGATGCTGGCGCCCGAATCCTCGTAGTAGAGGTTCGTGATCGTGCGGTCGGCGCCGGTGATCGAAGAGCCGATCGCGAAGGTGCCGTAGCCGTACTTGGTGCCGCCGTCGGCGGCCACGAAGCGGAAGCCGAAGTAGTTGACGGCATTCAGCTGCCAGTTGCCGGGGGCGGAGCCCACGGTGACCGCGCCGGAGCCGTAGGATCCGGACGCGCCAACCACCGTGCCGATGGCCAGACTGCCCGCCGAGCCCGTGGTCACGCCCGGGAACCGCAACATGCCGGTACCGGTCGCGTTGAACCAGTTCAGCGCGGAGGCGCTGTAGGGGTTGATGTCCCAGCCGGCGACGACGTTCCCGGCGGAGCCCGTCACGCGGGTCTCGACGTTGATGTACAGGCCATCGATGTTGTTCGGGATGACGAGGTTGCAGTTCGTCCAGGCGACGACGGCGGCATTGGCTGCGGCGGTCGCTCCGAGGGCAACCACGGACGCAGCGATAGCGTGCTTTTCCAGGCGGTTCGAGATACGCATGACGGGAAACTCCAGGTATTGGGAACGGGAAACTGCTTGCACCTGCGAGGCGGGAACCACTTCAGGTGTCCTGCCCCACGGCAGGTGCTCCGTACGCGGGAACGTCGCGGAGCAACACGACTATTCCCCAGCCCCGCACAAACGCAAACAAAACGGGGCGTTCCCCGGAAATTTCGGATCCAAACGCCGGGATCCCAATAACACGTCGATTTCACGCACTTTGGACAGGGTTTCGGAAACCCCCGGAACTGGCGCTGCATCACAATGCCCACCATGACCCCCTCCACCGCCGCCGCCTTCAAGTCCCTGCACGCCGCCGGGTTCGCCCCCGCGGCGCTCGACCTCAAGACCAAGGAACTGATCGCCCTCGCCTGCGGCATCAGCCGACTGTGCGAGGGGTGCATCGTGCATCACGCGAAGGCCGCGAAGGCCGCCGGCGCGTCGCTCGCCGAGATCCAGGACACGGTCGACGTCTGCGTGCTCATGGGAGGTGGCCCCGCCACCGTCTACGGTCGCAAGGCCGTCGAGTCATTCAGCGCGGCGTGAGTGCGTGCGGGCGCGGCTAGCCTCCGCGCGAGGACTGCCTCGTGCCGCTCGACGCCGCACTCGTGCTCGCCGCCGCCATGGACGTGACGCCGCCCGCCCCGTGCCCGCCGCTGCCGACCCCGGCGCAGCGCGCGTGGCAGGACATCGGCTTCACCGGGTTCATCCACTTCGGCCCCAACACGTTCACCGACCGCGAGTGGGGCCACGGCGACGAACCTGCCTCCGTGTTCGACCCGACCGCGCTCGACGCGCGCCAATGGGTGCGCGTCATGAAGGACGCGGGCATCGGCGGCGTGGTGATCACCGCCAAGCACCACGATGGCTTCTGCAACTGGCCCACCGCGCTCAGCCGCCACTCCGTCCGCTCGAGCCCATGGAAGGAAGGCAAGGGCGACGTGCTGCGCGAGCTGTCCGACGCCTGCCGCGAGACCGGCATGCGCTTCGGCGTCTACCTCTCGCCGTGGGACCGAAACAACCCCGCCTACGGCACCGGCGAGGCGTACAACCAGTACTTCCGCGACCAGCTGCGCGAGGTGCTCACGTCCTACGGCCCGGTGTTCGAGGTGTGGTTCGACGGCGCCTGCGGCGAGGGCCCGAGCGGCAAGCGGCAGCAGTACGACTTCCCGAGCTTCGAGCGCACCGTTCGCGAACTGCAGCCGGACGCCGTGGTCTTCAGCGACGTCGGCCCGGACATCCGCTGGGTGGGCAACGAGCAGGGCTGGGCCGGCGAGACGTGCTGGTCGATGCTGAAGGCGAAGGGCCGTGGCCGCGGGGCCGACAACCCGCCGCCGACCAAGAGCCTGACCGAGGGCGACGAGGACGGCGAGGCGTGGATCCCTGCGGAGTGCGACGTCAGCATCCGACCGGGCTGGTTCTACCACGCGCACGAGGACGACAAGGTGAAGAGCCCCGCGCAGCTCTTCGACCTCTGGGAGCGAAGCGTCGGCCACAACGCGAACTTCCACCTGAACTTCCCGGTC
>JBJTJU010000084.1:0-2068 GCA_046096165.1 Phycisphaerales bacterium
GAGGTGGCGATTTCGCGCGACGGCGACCGCGGGCACGACCTGGTGTGGCGGCTTCGGATCCTTGCGGTGCGCGACGACGGCATCGTGGTGGAGAACCCCGGCGCCTTCGGTCGGTCGCTGCCGCTCCATGCGGGCACGCGCCTGATGGCGTTCATCGTGATCGGCCAGAACCGCTGGGAGTTCCGCACCGCGGTGGTGGAGGAGATCGCCCCCGGCAAGCTGGCCGAGGCGCGCAGCGGCGCGGTGCGGCTGGCGCTGCCGGAGCGCGTGGAGCGCTGCCTGCGCCGGCATGCCCGCTACGAAGTGGGTGCGCTGGCGCTGCCGCCGGTCGACGCCTGGCCGCTCCTGGACCCAAAGAGCGTGGTGGCCGCCGAGCGCGCCAACGAACTGGCGTTCGCGGCGTTCGCCGAGGGCCGTGCGCACGGCGCGTCCGACGAGGAGGCACTGCTTCCGAACGTGGGGCCGAAGTTCACCGCGCACGTGGCCAACATGGGCGGCGGCGGCGCGGGGCTGATCGTCGAGCCGGCGCAGGCCGGCATCCTGTCGCGTCACCGGCTGTTCTGGCTGCGGCTTGAGCTTGGCGACGGCTGCCCGGTGCCCATCGTGACCACGGCGAAGCTGGTGCACGTCCACATCGACAGCACGCAGCGCTCCTACGCGGGCATGAGCTTCGACTTCTCGTTCAACCCCGGGCACCAGCGGACGGTGGCGTCGCAGGTGGAGTGGGTGGTGCGCTCGCTCGAGTCGCGGCAGTCGCACTGAGGGCGTGCGCCGTGCGCAGCAGCACGGCCGACTTGTGCAGGCTCTCCTCGTACTCGGCGCGCGGCACCGAGTCGGCCACGATGCCGCAGCCCGCGGAGTAGCGGAGCGTGCCGCCGGCAGGTGACGAGCCCGAGAGCGCGATGGTGCGGATGGCCACGTTGAGCGCGATGCGCCCGGGCGAGATCAGCCCGACTGCGCCGCAGTACGGCCCGCGCGGGCTCGGTTCGAGCGCGTCGATCACCTGCATCGCGCGCACCTTGGGTGCACCGGTCACCGATCCGGGCGGGAACGTGGCCCGCAGCAGCTCGGCCGGCCCGGTGTCCGGCCGCAGCGTGGCGCTCACCTCGGCCACGCCGTGCAGGACGGTCTCGTGCGACTCGATGGCACGCGCCAGGTCCACGCGCACCGAGCCGGGCGCGGCCACGCGGCCGAGGTCGTTTCGCATCAGGTCGACGATCATGTGGAGCTCGGCGGCATCCTTCTCGCTTGCGGCGAGCGCGCCGGGTGCCTCGTGCGCGGGGCGCGTGCCCTTGACGGGCCGCGTGACGGCACGGCCGGTGGCGCGGTCGACCTCCAGGAAGAGCTCGGGGCTCATGCTGGCGAGCGCATGCGCGGGCGCCTCGATCCACGCGCCGTAGCGCGGCCGCGCGGCGCGGAAGGCCGCACGCATCACCGCGCGGCGCGCCCCTTGCCAGCGCGCGGAGAAGCGCTGCGCGACGTTCGCCTGGAAGACGTCGCCTGCATGGATGAGCGAGACGGCCTCGGTCACCATGCGCTCGAAGTCGGCGCGCGTGATGTCGGGCTCGAGGGCCGTGACGGTGGCGCCCGCCGCGGCACGCTCGCCGCGCGCGATGCGCTGCGCGAGCATCTCGGCAAGCGGCCGCGCGGCGTCGGTGGCATTCCAGCGCCCGGTGGCGTGGTCATGCTCGAGCCGCGCGTCGCAGCGGACGAGCGTGACGAGCGGCCAGCCATCGTCGGGCCGGCGTGCACGCGGCAGCGCCGTGGGTTCGAACGCGCCGCCGAGTTCGTAGGAAATGGCCGCGCACCATGTTCCGCCTTCGCCCGCACGGCGGATCGCGGCGAGCGCCTCGGCCGCATCGTGCAGTTCGAGCGTCTCGCCTGCGACCGCAAGCATGCTCCAGCGCCCCCATGCGGGATCGGGGGCGCAGGTGACGAGCGCCGCGAGCGGCACGTCGTCCGGCCAGTGGGCGAGCGCCTCCTCCGGCGAGATGGTCCAGTCGAGCGGATGCATCCGGCGGGCCGCGGATCGTAGGTGGCGCGGGTGCGCTACCATTTCGCCCCCGCG
>JBJTJU010000085.1:0-2775 GCA_046096165.1 Phycisphaerales bacterium
GGGACCTGCGCCGTGCGCATGCCGAGGTCGCGGAGCATGGCCTCGCTCCAGCGACGGTTGGCGACGTCGAAGTAGAGCGTGCCGCTGGCATCGGCGGCATCGGTCGCCCGCACTTCGCCCAGCTTCAGCCGCAGCCAGTCCTTGGGGAGCAGCACGCAGTCGGTGCGGCGCCATGCATCGGGCTCATGGCGCTGCACCCAGCGCACCTTGGGTGCGGTGAACCCCGGCAGCATCCTGTTGCCGGTGCGTGCCAGGATCTCGGGTGCGCCGATGCGTGCGTCGAGCTCCGCGCACTCCGCGGCGCTGCGCGAGTCGTTCCACAGAATGCACGGGCGCACGGGTTCGTCGCTTCCGTCCACCAGCACCGCGCCGTGCATCTGCCCGCTGAAGCCGATGGCCGCGACGCGCGCGCCGGCATCCGGGTGCCCTGCGGCCGCGGCGCGCGCGAGCGCCTCGCGCACGGCGTGCACCGCTGAGCGGAGCCAGTCGGACGGGTCCTGCTCGCTCCAGCCGGGCCGAGGCGTCGACAGCGGGTGCCCTGCCGATGCGGACGCGACCGTCGCGCCTGCGGCGTCGGTGAGGAGCGCCTTGACCGATGACGTGCCGAGGTCGAGACCGAGGAGGAGGTCGTTCATTGGCGTGCGTGAAGGTTCGGTTCAGGCGAGCGGCAACGCATTCGCCGCGCGCGATGAGTTAGCGAAACCTGAACCGGATCCATGCGGAGACCTGTCGGACGATGGCTACCTTTGCGTCGCGTTCAGGGACTGTTGTCCCCGGGCAACTGCGAGGAACCATGGCATACCACAGACAGTCCGATGTCCGCTCGCGGCCCTCCCGCCGCCTCGGGCGCACGCTCGCGATCGCCGCGGCAGCCACGGCCATCGCCGCGCTGGCCGCCGCCGTCGCGCCGCGGCAGTCACCCCCCGCGTCGCTCGAGGGCGCCCGCCTCACCCTGAGCAAGTGGATCGAGACCCAGCAGATCATCGCCAAGGAGCGCAACGACTGGCAGCAGGGCAAGGAGATCCTGCAGGGCCGCATCGACCTCGTGGGCAAGGAGGTCGGCGTCCTGAAGGAGCGCATCCGCCAGTCCGAGGAGGCCGTCGCGCAGTCGGACCGCAAGCGCGACGAGCTGCTGGCGCAGGACGCGGAACTGAAGACGCTGGGCGAGCAGCTGGCGACCGCCGCCACGGTGATGGAGGAGCAGGTCCGCTCGCTCCTGAAGCAGCTTCCCGACCCGGTGAAGGGGCGGATCGCGCCGCTCGTCGAACGCATCCCCGCCGACCCGGCCGCCACCCGCGTGACGCCCGCGGAGCGCTTCCAGAACGTGCTCGGCATCCTGAACGAGGTCAACAAGGCGAACTCGGAGATCTCGGTCGCCTACGAGATCCGCACGCTTGCCGACGGCTCGTCGAGCGAGGTGCAGGTGATCTACCTCGGGCTCGCGCAGGCCTACTTCCTGAGCCCCAAGGGCGAGGCCGGCATCGGCCGCCCGACCGAGGATGGCTGGAAGTGGGAACCCGCCCCCGGCGCCGCCGACCAGATCCTGCTCGCCCTCGAGGTGATCGAGGGCAAGCACGTCCCCACCTTCGTCCCGCTCCCCATCAAGATCCGATGAACCCCCGACACGCCATCGCCCTCACCGTGGCCGCGCTCCTCGCGGCCGTCCCGTGCGCGTCGGCCATGCAGGACGCCAAGCCCGCGGACGCCGGCCCCGGCGTCATGGGCCGCGCCTCGCGCAACGCCGAGGCGGAGCTTGCCAAGAGCGTCGCCGAGCTGAGCGGCATGCGCGCGCGCATCGCCGACGAGAAGCTGCCGATGGCGCAGAAGCTCACCGAGCTCGAGGAGTCGGTGGTGCAGCTGCGGCGCGACAGCGACCGCGTGCAGCGCCTCGTCGACGCCGGTGCGCTGGAGATCGCCACCATCCAGGCGCGCATCAAGGGCCGCCAGGACGAGCTGGTCTACGTGCAGAACCTGCTCGACGAGTACGTGCGCACCTTCGAGACGAAGATCGGCACGGGCGAGCTGCAGGTCCTCGGCGACCAGATCGAGACGGCCAAGCAGGCCGTCGAGAACAAGACGCTCACCCCCACGGAGCGCACCTCGCGGCAGACCGCGTTCGTGAGCCTGACGCTGAAGCGGCTCTTCGACATGGTGGGCGGCAACCGCTTCGCGGGCGTCGGCGTGGACACGCTCGGCTCCGTCATGAAGGGGCAGTTCGCGATGATCGGGCCGGTGTCACTCTTCCGCTCGGAGGGCGGGGTGGGCGGCGTGGCGGTGCCGCAGGTCGGCTCGGCCAACCCGCTGGTGCGGCCCCTCGAGGGCTCGATGGAGGCGGCGATCGGCGAACTGGTGGACTCGGGCGAGGGGACGCTGCCGCTCGACCCCTCCCGTGGCGGTGCGCTGAAGGCCCTGGTCCAGAAGACCAACCTGGTGCACATCTTCATCAAGGGCGGCCCGATCATGTGGCCGATGCTGCTGGCGTCGGTGATCGCCCTCGCGGTGGTGATCGAGCGCGTCCTGTTCCTGGTGATCGACCAGAGCCGGCGCAGCCCGAAGACCGTGATGCGCTTCTTCACCGAGGTGTCCAAGGGCGACATCGACGGCGCGATCGCCATCTCGAAGCAGTCGAAGGATGCGGTGGTCACCACCATGGGCTTCGCCCTCGAGCACCGCGACCAGTCGCTCTCGCACGCCCTCACGTACGCCGAGACGCGCGCGGTCAAGCGCTACCGGCGCGGCATCGCTGTGCTGGACACGGTGATCACGCTGGCGCCG
>JBJTJU010000086.1:0-7199 GCA_046096165.1 Phycisphaerales bacterium
GATGCCCGCGCCCGCGATCAGGTCGCGCGCGTCGTCGATGCCGCGGTTCGAGGCGCCGTCGATCTCGACGACGTCGATGTCCTCGCCGCGCATGATGGCGTCGCCCACCTCGGCCGCCTGCACCAGGCCCGGCGAGTTCAGCGCGCGCGCCAGGATGCGGGCCATGCTGGTCTTGCCCACGCCGCGCGTGCCGCAGAACAGGTAGGCGTGCGCGGTGCGGCCGGTCTCGATGGCATCGCGCAGCGTGCGCGCGATCGGCTCCTGCCCCACCACCTCGCCGAAGTCGCGCGAGCGGTAGCGGCGCGCGAGCACGGTGTAGGGGCGCGCGGGCGGCGCCTCCAGACCGGGAATGAGCGAGGTCGGTGCCTCGTCGTCGGCGGCCGGGGATTCGGACTTCTTCTTCGTGCGCGTCGCCACGTCCACCTCGTCCCGCAGCGCGGGGAAAACGGAACGCGGCGGCTGGGGAGGACGGCCAGGCTGACCGGCGCTCGGCCGACGCCGCTTATGGCTGCTGCGGTCAAGCCCTGACCAGGTTCACGGGCCGACCGACGACGGGGCCCGGCCGTCCTCCCCGCCGCCGCGGGACGCGCAATCCTAGCCGATCGCCGAGAGGCGGCGATCCTCGCGTCACTACACTCGGCCCGGCATGCACGACGACCGCGAGCCGAGCTCGGAGGGCCCCGGGAAGCCGGGCGTGTCGGCGCGCCGCAACCGCTTCGCGGCGGCGGATGCGCGCTCGCAGCGCATCCTGATGCTGGTGCTGCGCGCCGTGTTCGTGGTGCTCCTGATCTCGGTCGTGGTGCTCACCGTGGCGAGCAACCGCCGCGAGGGGCTCGACTTCGGCTTCAGCACGGTGGTCGGGCTGCTGATGGCGTCCGCGGCGCTCGGGCTCATCATCATCACGGTCGATGCGCTGACGCCCAACAAGCGCCTCGCGTGGGTGGTCGGCATCTTCGTCGGCACCATGCTCGGCCTGGTCGGTGCCGTCGCCGTGGGCAGCGTCATCGACCTGGTGGCCAACTCGTGGGAGCTGAAGGAGTCGAGCGCGGTCTACCTGGGGCTGGCCAAGGTCACCATCGGCCTCGTGCTCGTCTACCTCTCCGTGTCGGTCGTGCTCACGACGCGCGACGACTTCCGCGTGGTGATCCCCTACATCGAGTTCGCGCGCCAGGTGCGCGGCACGCGGCCGCTCCTCCTCGACACCTCGGTGCTGGTCGACGGCCGGATCGAGGACCTGGGGCGCACCGGCATCGTGGACGCCCCGGTGATCGTGCCCGCCTTCGTGATCGACGAGCTGCAGGCGCTCGCCGACAGCGGCGACGCCGGCAAGCGCCAGCGCGGCCGCCGCGGCCTCGACGTGCTTCAGCGCCTGCAGGCCAACCCGTTCCTGGACGTCGAGATCGAGGAGTTCCGCGCCGAGGGCCGCTCGACCGACCGCGCGCTGGTCGAGGTGGCGCGCGACGAGCGCTTCCGCGTGGTGACGCTCGACTCGGGCCTCGAGAAGGTGGCGCAGATCAACGGCGTGCCCGTCCTCAACCTGGCGGCGGTCTCGGCGGCGATGCGGCCGGGACAGGCTTCCGGCGACGGCATGCGCATCGAGCTGGTGAAGCGCGGCGAGGCGCCTCACCAGGGCGTCGGCTTCCTGGAGGACGGCACGATGGTGGTCGTCGACCACGGCGCGGGCCGCGTCGGCAGCGCGGTCGAGGTGGTGGTGACCAACACGGTGCAGACCTCGGCCGGACGGCTGGTGTTCGCGCGCCTCGCAAGCGACGACGCCCTACCGACGCCGGCCCCGACCGGCGATGCAGACCTGCAGGAGGCGCCGGCACCCACCGAGACCGGCGACGCACCGGCCGTCGGCTCCGCCGTCGAATCGATGGCACGCGCCGCCACCGCGCAGCCGAGGACGCCGCCCCGGCCGGGACACGAACCCGCACCGTCACGCCGGCCGCGCAACCCCCGCCGATAGCGACGATGGCCTGACCTCAGGCGGCCGCTGGACGCGCCGCCGGCCCGCTGCAGGTGATCCGCGCGTGCACGATGCCGCACCGCGCGCACTCCGACTCGAAGGCGGGCGCAAGCGCGCGCAGCACCGCGGCCACGACCTCGTCACGCGTCGCGAACACGAGCTCCGCCGACCGCCCGGACCATGTGCAGTCGATCCGCAGCTCCGCCCCGCCCGACCAGAGCCTGAGGAGCATCGAGCCGCCGCGCTGCGCGAGCAACGCCCGCACGGCCCGGCGTGCCTGCGACGCCACCGCCGCGGCCTGCGGCACCATGGTGCGGGCCGCCGGGGCACGACCGTGGCGGAACCCGACCGAACGCTGCACTGCCGCTTCCATCACGCGATTGACCTTCCTTCGCGGCGACCCCGCCGCTTGCAGACTCATCGGCGATCGCCGGGCCCCCGCCTCAATCGGCGCGGCCGTCGCGCGCGGAATCCCCGAGCTTCGGCGCCGTGCCGGGTCCGGGATCCTTCGGCGGCTCCGCCGCGCCCGTCCATGCCTGCTGCGCGGCATCGCGCACCGTGCGGATCGCCTCGCCGACCGGGCCTGGGTCGTTCTCGGCGCGGCGCGCGGCACCGAACAACGTGCCCAGGTGCCGGCGCACGGCCGCCAGGGCCGAGGCCACCACCTCTTCCTGGGTCGAGGGCACCTTGCCGTCGCCGGCATCCGGCCCCGACGGGCCGCTCACGCCGCCTCCTGCACGTCCGGGTGCACCTGGACGGCCATCACGTGCTCGTCGAGGAACGCCCGCACCGCGTCGGCGAGTTCCGCATGGCTCGGGGCGTCGAGCGAGCCAAGCGCCGCGGTCACCCGCTGCACGCACGCCACCGGGAGCGCCTGCAGCAACGCGGTGGCCGCCGGCGCGTCGAGCGCCACCACCAGCCGCGCGGCCCGGTCCGCCCGGCCGGCATCGAGCCACGAGCGGACGATCGCCGCCGAGGCGCCCACGGCGTCGCGCACCGCTTCGGATGCTTCGACACCGTGAACATGGTCTTCCTCGATGGGCGATGACGGCGCGTCCTCGGCCACCGGCGTGCGCCGCGCCGCCGTTCGCTGCCATGCCCACCACGCGGCGACGCCGACCGCCGCCAGGCCCGCCGCCACGAACGCCGCCGAGAACGGCGAGGATCCCGTGGCCGGCACCGTGCCGAGCGGCGTGGCGCGCTCGCGCGCCTCCGCCTCGCGCACCGTCCGCCCGGGCGCGGGGGACGAGAGCGACGCGGCAGGTGCCGTGCGTTCCTCGCCCACCGGGACCGCCGCCCCCCACGGTTCCGCTCCCACCTCCGGCACGATCGCGAGCACCACCGCGCCCCCGCACGCCGCGCCGGCCTCGGGCAGCACGAAGGGGTCGATTCGGTCGGCGAGCCGCGCGCGCTCGGCCTCGAGCCCCGCACCGAGGTCGCCGTCGGGCTCGATGCCCGCACGCACGGCGGCCAGCGACTGCGGCAGCCTCACCGTGGTCACCATGGCGCCGTGGCCGGCGTCGCGCACCTCGACGGTCGCGCCCGGAAGGTCGGAGACCAGTGCCGCCACCAGCGTCTCGGTCCGCCGCTCGCGGTCGTGGGTGGCCTCGGCGTGCGCACGCTCGTGCGCGGGGCGCACGGCGCGCACGCGGCCCTCGCCCGCATCGACGATGACGACCGATTCCGGTCGCACGCCGGGGCACGCGCCGGACACCAGCATCGCCACCGCGTCGACCAGGTCCTGCGGCATCGTCCCGCCGCGCATGGCGACGGTCACCGAGGCGGTGCCGGTCGCGGCCGTTCCGAGCGCCGGGGTGCGCCCGGGCTCCCCGACGACCACCGAGGCGCGCGCCACGCCGGGCTGCATCGCGATCGACGACTCGAGCATGCGGATCGTCGCGGCCGTGCGGCGCGCGCGCAGCGACTCGGCGCTCGAGAAGATCGACTCGTCGCCGAGCGCGTCGGCCACGGCGTTCGTTTCCGCGCGCGCGGAGACGGCCTCGATCGCCCGCGCGACGTCGGTGGGGGCCACCCACAGCGCGCCATCCCGCACCTCGAAGGCGACCGACGCGCGCTGCAGCGCCAGCCGTGCCGGCGGGAGCGCGGACGCGGGCACCGCGCGCGCCACCGGCGCGGGCGCGGGCGCGCGCCCGCGCCACGCGATGCCGGCGACCGTCGCCACCGCGGCCGCGGCCACGATCGCGGGGGTGCGCCAGCGATGCCACGCCGGCGCCTCCGCCACGTCGCCGGGAAGCGCGAGCTCGTTCCTGCCGGCATCGAAGCGGTCGTCCTCAAGCGCGTCCATGGTTCCTCCTGCCAGGTCCTGCTGCCAAGCCTGGGCGTGTCAAGTCTGGGCGTGTCATCGGCCGGCGTCGCGCACCTGCGCGTATGCCTCGAGCGTCGCGTTGCGGACGGCCTCGAGCATGCGGAACGCGGCGTCGGCCTTGCGCGTGGCGAGGAGGATGCCCTCCACGTCCTGCGCATCGCCCGCACGCACGCTCGCGGCGGCACGCTCGGCCTCGATGCCGAGCGCCCGCGCACGGTCGATGCCGACGGTGATGCGCTCGACGATCGCTCCCGCCGAGGACACGTCCGCGGCGCGCGAAGCATGCATCGCCGCCGAGGCCTGGCCCACTGCTCCGATCGGGTCGGTCACCGCGCGCTCCGGTGTGGCTTCGGGATGCACGCGCCCCGCGTCCGTGCGGGGCGTCATGCATCACCTGCCCCGTTCATCGGCAGGTCCTGCCCGATGCCTGCAGTTTCTGCGCGGCCGGATAACGCTCAGGCGTGCTCCGGCGCCAGGCCGGCACGCTTCCACTGGCGGAGCTTCATCCCCAGCGTCCGGACGCCGATGCCGAGCGCCCGGGCGGTGCGGTCCCGGTGCCCGCCGAACTGCTGCAGGGTGGCCAGGATCGCACGGCGCTCGAGCACCTCCAGCGTCATCGATTCCCCGTCGCAGACCAGCGCGGTGCCGCCGTCGGCGCGTCCCCGGGCCTGCTCCAGGTCCCGGCTCAGCTGCTCCACGCGGTCGATCAGCATGCGGTGCGTGCCCGCCACCCCCGCCGCCACTTCCTCGAACGCCGTCGCGAGGTCACGGAACGCCTCCGGCACGGGCGAGGCTTTCGCCGGGGCCGACGTGGCCATGCGGGCGACACGGGAATCCGTTCCGTCGTGCAAGCGGCAGGCGCTCCTTGGGGCGGGTCCGTCCGCCCGCCGCGTCATCGGCCATCGGCACGCGCGGCCTTGAGGCCGAGCGCGCGGCGGACCGCCAACCCCGCCGCCACCCCGAGCGCCGCGAAGGCCAGCGCCGCCATGCACACCCACCCCGATGCGTCGGCGCGCTGCGGCTCCAGGACCTCGGCGGCCGCGGACTGGCCCGTGATCGGGTCGATGCGCCGGATCGAGAGCCCGCCCTCGCCCGTCGTCGCGAAGACCGCGATCGATCCGCCAAGCCCGAGCACCGCGAACGGCCGGGCGGGTGCCTCCACCGTGGCGAGCGCGATCGGCGCACCCTCACGGAGCAGCTCGACGCGCGTGCCACCGTCGCCGGCATCGATGCCGATGGTGGGACGCCGGCATCCCTCGATCGGCCAGACGCGCGCCCCCGACGGGACCTGCCATGGCGCGGGCAGGAAGGTCCCATCGGCGCCAAGCAGCGCGATCGGCCCGACGCCCACGAGCACTGCGGGCCGGCCGACAACCGTCGACAGCATCGACGCGCCCGCCGGGACCGCGGCGGCGAGCGATGCCCATCCCGACGGACCGAGCCGTTCGATGGACGTGCCCGCCCGCCACGCAAGCAACGCCCCGTCGTCGACGGCCAGGCCGAGCAGCGCACCGTCGCCCGGCAGGCTCGGGTGGATCGAGAGCCGCCCCGGCGGGTCGGAGTAGAAGGCCCCCGTCGCGGGGCTGCGCACCGCGGTCGAGGAGAACACGTCGCGTCGCGCCCCGCGCTCGGCCGGCGGCATGACGATCCACACCGATGCGTCCGACGCCGCGATGGCCTCGGGCCGGCGCGGCAGCACGAACGCCTCGCGCACGAAGCTGCCGCCCATCGCGAGCGCATGGTGCAGCACGACGTGCTCCGCGCCGCCCGGCGCGGTCCGCTCGACGACGATCCACGCGTGTGCACCGTCGGAGGCCGCGGTCAGCAGCGCACGGTCGGCGGCGGCCGCGGCCAGGCCCTCCGGCGCGCCCAGCGCACCGAGCGCCACCAGGGCGGCGCGCAGCATCACTCGACCGTCCTCACCTGCTCCGGCGCGAAGCGGGCACGGAGCGTGTCCAGGTCGTAGAGCTCCGGCCGGTCGACGGCCGCGGCATCGGCGATGCGCGCATCGAGCACGAGGAGCAGGCTGCCCGAGCCATCGCTGCGCCGGGCGACGATGCGGCGCGGCACGCGCGACCAGGCGCCCGGCGCCTGTCCTGCCTGCTCCACCGACGCGAAGTCGACGAACTCGACCGACCACTGCTCGGTGCCGTACGCGTCGACCAGGCGGCAGCGGCGCGGCTCGAGCGTCGAGGCGTCGAAGGCCGCCTCGAACCGCTCGCCCTCTCGGCGCGGCAGCGCGACCGCCGAGAGCTCGATCCACGCCAGCCCATCGCGGACCTCCGGGACCGCACCGTCCGCGGGAACGAGCGGCGCGATGCCGAGGAGCGCCGGCTGCGACGAGCACGCATCGACCTGGGACCAGTCACGACCGGGCGACGGCGCCACCTCGCCCACGTCGAGCGCCGGCGGCGTCGCCTTCGGCGAGAAGCGCCACCAGCGGACGCCGTCGGAGCCGAGCCACGCATGGCGGTCGCCGAACGTCGACACGCTCGCCGCCAGGCCGCGCCCCGCGCACCAGCGAAGGTCAAGGTCTCCCTGCTCGAAGTGGTCGCCCGAGGCATCCTTCCAGCGCAGCTCGGCGACGCCCTTCGCCCAAAGGTGCTTCAGCGCGCCGACGCGCGCGCGCTCGCGCGCGGTGATGGCGGCCGCATCGGGCGCCGGCGCACTCGCCGCCGGCGGCGCGGGCGTCGGCCCGCCGCTGCACGCCCCCAGCACGCCGGCAACGGCCACGGCCAGCGCCAGGCGCGGCGTCACAGTTCGCTCTGCATGACCACGCCGAGGTGCTCGGCCAGTTCCTGCAGGTCCTCGTCGCGGAGCTTGGGGTTCACCACGGCGATCGGGGGCACGGACTCGTCGGCCCCGCGGCGCTGCACCAGCCAGCGCTCCGCGTCGCCGTCGCGG
>JBJTJU010000087.1:0-3458 GCA_046096165.1 Phycisphaerales bacterium
CAGCAGGTTGTTGCCGTTGCGGCGGTACTCGGCGAAGAAGGTGGAGTCGAACTTCGCCTCCTCCTGCGTGATCGAGGTCTTGGCGATGTCCGGCGCCACCAGCTGGACGCGCAGGTCCAGGTTGTTGGCGAGCGTCAGCGCGCGGATCTCGGCGATGGTCATGGTGCGCGACCGCTCGTAGGCGGTCGAGCGGAATCCGCCCGCGGTGGCGCCCTCGATGGCCTCCTCCAGCGGAACCGGCGGCCCGTACTGGGCCGACCCCAGGTCCGCGGGCACCAGCTCGCGCAGCGTCTCCTCCGGGACGGTGTAGGGCGTCTGCTGGTCGCGGAAGAGCGACTCCTGGCATCCGGCGAGCAGCGCCGCGGGCAGCACGCACCTCAGGAGGATGGAGCGGAACGCGGCCACCGTCATTCGTGCCTCAGCGCCTCGATCGGGTCGAGGCGGGACGCCTTGATGGCGGGGAACATGCCGAACGCGACGCCGACGCCGGCGCTGAAGACGAGCGACACCGCGACGGCCCAGATCGGCACGTCGGCCTGCTCGAGGTTGGCGCCCGGGATGAACGTCAGCCCCAGCGCCAGCGCCTTGCCGACCACCAGGCCGACCATGCCGCCGAGCACCGTGAGCGTCACCGCCTCGAGCAGGAACTGGAGCAGGATCGCCGTCGACGTCGCGCCGACCGCCTTGCGCAGGCCGATCTCGCGGGTGCGCTCGCTCACCGACACCAGCATGATGTTCATGATGCCGATGCCGCCCACGAGCAGCGAGATGCCGACGATGCCGCCGGCGATCGCGGTCACGCCCGCGGCCAGGCTCTTGAACTGGTTGATGTACTGGTCGATCGCCGCGACGCGGAAGGTGTCCGGGTCGGAGCGCGTGAGGCCGCGCTGGCGGCGCATCACGTACTCGATCTCGGCCTTCGCCTCCTCGGCCACCTCGGGGCTCTTGGCGAGCGCCACGAACTGCATGAAGTACCAGCCGGTGAGCATCTTCTCCGCCGCGCTGAAGGGGACGAACACCTCGGCCTGGCTCGAGTTCATGCCCATCATGCGCGCCTGCAGGGTCTCGACGACGCCGATCACCAGGAACCGCCGTCCGCCGAGGAGCACGTGCTCGCCGACCCCGCCGTTGCCGTCGCGGTCGAGCTTCAGTTCCTCGACCGCCGCCTCGTTCACCAGGGCCACCTGGCGCGCCGTCTCGGTGTCGATCTGGCTGAACGGGCGTCCGCGCAGCACCTTGCGGCCGACGGCGTCGTGCCAGGCCGGCCAGATGCCGCTCACGGTCATCGCCTCGATGAGCTCGGTGTCGCTCTCGACGCTCATCGACACGTCGACGAGCGGCGACACGCCCTTGAGCGACGGGCACTGCTCCATGATCGCCCGCGCCTCCTCGATGCTCAGGCGGCACTTCTCCCACGGGATCTTGGAGCGCGGGACGTTGTCGGGGCGGTTCGGGAAGACGTAGAGCCGCGCCGCGCCGACGCTCTCGAACTCCGCCAGCACCTTGGCCTTGAGGCCCGTGAGCGCGGCGATCACGGCGGTGACGCTCGCGACGCCGACGATGATGCCGAGCGCCGTGAGGAAGGACCGCGTCTTGTTGGCCCAGATCTGGCTGAGGGCCATGAGCACGGTCTTGAGGACGAAGAACACGCCGAACCTCATGCGGCGGCCCCAATCGCACGCGCGGCCGGGACGTGGGGCGCGACCTCGTCGTCCTGCTCGGCGGGAAGGTCGCTCAGGATGCGGCCGTCGAAGAGGCGCACCACGCGCTGGCAGTGCGCGGCCACGTCGTTCTCGTGCGTCACCAGGATCACGGTCTGCCCGGCGCGGTGCAGCGCGGAGAACAGGCCCAGGATCTCCGCGGTGGTGGCGCTGTCGAGGTTCCCCGTCGGCTCGTCGGCCATCAGGATCCTCGGGTTGTTCAGGATCGCGCGCGCGATCGCCACGCGCTGCTTCTGGCCGCCGGAGAGCTGGTTCGGGCGGTGGTCGACGCGGTCGCCGAGGCCGACACGATCGAGCGCCTCCAGGGCGCGCTTGCGGCGCGCGGAGGCACCGCCGCCGGTGGCGCTGTAGAGGAGCGGCAGCTCGACGTTCTCCAGGGCCGTCTGGCGCGCCAGCAGCTCGAAGGTCTGGAAGACGAAGCCGATCTCCTCGTTGCGCACCAGGGCCAGTTCGTCCGCCTTCATGGCGCTCACCAGCCGGCCGCCGAGCCAGTACTCGCCCGAGGTCGGGCGATCGAGGCAGCCCAGCGTGTTCATCAGCGTGCTCTTGCCCGAGCCCGACTTGCCCATGATCGCGACCATCTCGTTGCGGCCGATCGACAGGTCCACGCCGCGCAGCGCGTGGATGGTCTCCACGCCGACGCGGTAGACCTTCGCGATCGCTCGGAGCTTGATGATCGGCTCATCCATGGTCGGGGCGCGCCTAGAAGCGCATGCGCATGCTGCCGCCGCCGCGGCCACCGCCACCGCCGCCCCACTCGCCGCCGCCGCGTCCGGTGTCCTTGGTGACGGTCTCGCCGTCCTTCAGGCGCTCGAGGGACTTGTACGGGCCGGTGACGACGACCTCGCCCTCCTTCAGCCCGTCGACGATGATGGTGTCGGTCAGGTTCGATGCGCCGGTCACGACGGGCGTGGCGACCGCCTTGCCGTCGACCACGCGGAAGACAACGTTGGTGAGCTGCGCCTTCGGCGGGATGAGCGGGCTCGAGCGCACAGACTCGGGCAGCTCCTCGACCTTCCGCTCGACGATCGCCTGGCTGGGCAGCGCGAGGCCCGCGTGCTGGGCGATCTGGATGTCGACGTTGCCGCCGAGGCCGCTGAAGACCTGCTCGCCGTCGAGCTCCAGGATCACCGCGGTCTTGAAGTAGCCGGTGCCGTCGCGCGCCTCGACCGTGCGGCTCAGCGCCACCTCGTCGACCCGGCCCTTGAAGACGCGGTTCTTGTAGCCGTTGATGCGGACCTCGGAGGACTGGCCCTCGGCGACGCGCGGGATGTCCGCCTCGCTCACCTTGGCGGTCAGCTTCATGCGGCTCAGGTCGGCGACCGTGAGGATCTTGGTGCCGGCCATGTTCATGGTGCCGACCACCACCAGCTCGCCGACCTCGGCGTTGAGCTCGGTGATCATGCCGTCGATCGGGGCGATCACCACGGTGCGGCGCAGCGCCTCGCGCTGCTGCTCGATCTGCGCCTCGGCGGCGGCGAGCGACTTCTCCAGCTGGACGATGACGTTCTTCTGCGCCTGGAACTGCGCCTCCAGGTCGAGGGCGCGCGCGGTGGCGTCCTCGAACGCCTGGCGGCTGATGTCGCCGGTCAGCAGGAGGCCCTCCTGCCGCTGCGCCGTGATGCGCGCGAACTCCAGGTTGTTCTGGGTGCCGATGATGCGGGAACGCTCGGCCTCCAGGCGGTACCGCTCGCCGTCGCGGCGCGCCTCGGCGCTCTGCAGCGCGGCCTTCAGGTC
>JBJTJU010000088.1:0-2796 GCA_046096165.1 Phycisphaerales bacterium
GCGTCGCGCATGATGCCGAAGCCCCAGTCGGCGAGCCCGCCGCAGCCGATGCTGACGAAGTTCATGATGCCGTAGCCCGTGGCCCGCGAGCGGGGCGACACCAGCTGGCAGAGGATCGGCATGTTGTTGCAGTCGAAGAGCCCCCAGCCCAGGCCGAAGAGCGCCAGGAACGCCACCGCCACCCCGAGCGATCCGGCATTGCCGACGCCGAAGAGCGCCGGCACGAGGAGCGCGATGCCCACCGCACTGGTGTAGGCACGCCCGCGCGGCGTGAGGCGCGACCAGCGGTCGGCCGCGATGCCGCCGAGCGCCACGCCCACCATCATCGCAATCGTGGTGTACAGCGTGGCGGATACGCCGGCGGCACCCTGCCCCAAGCCGAACTGCTGCTTGAGGATCGCCGGCATCCAGTCGCGCACGATCCACCCGGCGAGGGCGGGCAGCGTGAAGCACGCGACGAGCAGCAGGAACGGCACGCTGCCGAGCAGCTCGCGCAGGGAGGCGACCATGCCAGGCCGCGGTCCTGCGCCGTGGTCGGCGCCGGCATCCCAGGCAGGCGCGGGCGGCATCAGGAGCGCCAGCGGCAGCGCGTACAGCACGCCTACTGCGCCCGCCACGTGGAAGGCGAATCGCCAGCCGAGGTCCGGCGCATCGGCCACGTAGCCGCCGAAGCCGCCGAGCATCATCCCCACGTAGATCGCCGTCTGGTGCACGCCGACCGCGCGCGACCGCGTCGCACCGGCGTGATGGTCGGCGATCAGCGCAAGCGCCGCCGGGATGTAGAACGCCTCGCTGATCCCCATCAGCGTGCGCGCCCACATCAGCTCGCCGAACGTCGTGGCGCTGCCGGTCGCCCAGGTCACCGCGCTCCAGGCGACCAGACTTGCGACGATCGTCGGGCGCCGTCCCAGCCGGTCCGCGACCAGCCCGCCGAGCGGGCTGAGGAACGCGTACATCCACTTGAACTGCCCGAGCATCAGGCCCCAGTTGGCGTCGGTGCCGATGTCGGGCACGTCTGCCATCACCGAGAACTTCATCGACGCCAGCATCTGGCGGTCGAGGTAGTTCAGGAGCGCCACGGGCCACAGCAGGGCCACGGCCATCCACGCAGTCCGGGCCCATGCGGGGCGGTGGGCGGCGCGGGCGTCGGCACGATCGTCCATGGCCGGGCAGCGTAGGGCGAACCCGGACGGCTCCCCTTCGGCGCGAGGCACCCGGCAAAAGCGCCGCAGGCAGCCCCTTCAGGCTGCCTGCGACCGTGTGTGTGAGGACCGACGTCTTGGTGCCGATCGGGGCTCCCCAGGGGAGCGCCGACCTCAGCGGCGGCGGCGGCGACCGGCGAGACCGGCGACGCCCAGGAGGGCGACCGCGCCGGGGGCCGGGATCACGATCGAGAGATTGTCCGCCGTCGGGTATTCGCCCGAGTCGACCGCCAGCGTGATGCTCGTGATGAGCGCGCCGGTCGAATAGAACCCGGTGAACGCCGTGGCGCTGTTGATCGAGCCGATGAAGCCCGAGCCATCCGACAGGGTGATCTGCAGGAAGGTCGGCTGGACGGCGAAGGCGATGTCGGTGGCGAAGAAGCGGCCGCCCACGCCCTGCACGCCCTGGTTGAACGTGAAGGTCATCGTGGTGGCGTTGTTCGTCGACATGAAGCCGGCGTCCGCAAACAGGCCGCCGGTGGCGGTGGCCGTCCAGGTGAAGCCGGGGGCGGAGGCGAAATTGCCCGTGAGCGGCGCCGTGTAGAAGCCGGAGTACGAGGAGAATTCCTCGGTCGCGACGACCTTGCCGTTGTTGGTCGCGAAGAGCGCGAACAGGCTGGCGTCGTTGAAGGAGATGATGCCGGCCGAGGCAGCGCCACTCAGGGCGAGGGCGGAGGCGGCGGCGACGGGAAGCGAACGATTCAGCATGGGAAACTCCGATGGAACAACAACCCTTTGGGGAAGAACTCGACACACACACGACGGCTTGGTGTCGGCCTCGGCACGGGGGAACCGCGAGCCCAACGGGAACAATGCCGTCGAACGAACATAGCCCCGCTTTGGGGGAGGGCAAACAGAAGGGGGACGGATTCGGAAGAACCGAGTATGGCCAATAAAATTGCTACCATTGGGTTATGGTTGCCCACGTTGCCTCTGCTGCCCGCCTCGTGGCCAGTCTTGGCATCAGCGCCTGGAGCGTGGCGGCCATCGGCTACGCCCCGTCCGGGCCGTCCGCCACCACGGCGGCGGCGGCCACGACGGTCGGCGCCCTGCTTGTGGCCGCCGGGGTGGCGGCGCGGCGCACGCACTCGGCCCGCCGACGGTGGATGGCACGCATGGCCCTTGTCGGGATGTGGATCGCGACAGTCGGGTGGTTCGTGCTGGTCCCCCCGCCCGCAGACGCCGACTGGCTGCCGGAGTGCGCCGAGGCACCCACCGTCGAGTGGGGCGAAGGCACGGTGACCGTCCGCGGGATCCGCGACTTCGACTACCGGACCTCGGACACCGACGCCGAGCCTCGGTGGACGGACCAGACCTTCGAACTCGACCGGATCCGCACCGCCGACCTCTTCTTCTCCTCGTGGGGCCCGAAGCTGATCTGCCACACGTTCGTCAGCTTCGGGTTCGAGCAGCCGGACGGCGGCATGGAGCACGTGGCCGTCTCGATCGAGGTCCGCAAGCGCCGGGGACAGACGTACTCCGCGGTCGGCGGCATGTTCCGGCAGTTCACGCTGCTCTACGTCTGGGCCACCGAGCGCGACGTGGTCGGCGTGCGCGCAAAGTTCCGCGGCGAGGACCTGCGTCGCTACCGGCT
>JBJTJU010000089.1:0-8297 GCA_046096165.1 Phycisphaerales bacterium
CGCCGCAGCGCGGCCATGGCGTCGGTGGCGGCGTTCTCGGTGCCAACGAGGGCAGTGGACGAAGCAGCCTGGGAAGCGCTGCCCGTGGCCGCGCCCGGCGGCACCCCTGTCGACGACTGCATCGCCAGCACGGCCGCCAGCACGCATGTCGCGATCATCCGGTCGCCCCACCTTCGCCCGCCGTGCCGTACCGCACCCACTCGAGCCGCAGCCCGTGCGGCGGCAGCGTGGGCCCCGCCAGCGCACGGTCACCGGTGGACAGCGCGCGTGCGATCGTCGCGCCATCCAGCTTTCCGCGCCCCGCATCGACCAGCGTCCCCGCGATGATGCGCACCATGTTGTAGAGGAACCCGTTCCCGGCGACCTCCACCACCAGCCGCCCCGCCCTCGGCTCCGTCACCGTGCACCCGAACACCGTGCGCACCGTGTGCTCGCGGCCGTGGTTGGCCGCGGCGAAGGCGGCGAAGTCGTGCGTCCCGACCACCGCTGCCGCCGCACGCCGCATGGCGCCCACGTCGAGCCGATGCCGTGTCCACCAGGTGGTGCGTCGCTCGAACAGCAGCTCCGCGTCCGGCGCCTCGACCCCGTGGGCGATCGTGTAGCGGTAGCACTTGCTCACGCAGTCGGAGATCGGGTCGAAGGCGTCGTGCACGCGGTCGGCCCGGCGCACGCAGACATCCTCCGGGAGCCGCGCGGTGATCGCCATCGCCAGCCGTTCGATCGGAATCCGGGTCTCGGCGCTGAAGGCCGCCACCTGACCGAGGGCGTGGACGCCGGCATCGGTGCGGCTCGCCCCCATCACCTGGACCGGTGCCCCCACCGCCTCGGCGACGGCCAGCTCCAGCGCCCCCTGCACCGTCCGGAGCGGGGCTGCCCCGGGCGGCTCCTGGCGCTGCCAGCCGTGGAAATCGGTGCCGTCGTAGGCGACGACCAGCCGGTAGCGGGGCATCGGGGTCAGGATAGGAGGTTCCGCGGCGTGGGCAGCCGCGGATTACTGGAACCTCGCACGCGCCGAATCCCGGATCCCCCATCCTCAATCCGGGTCGGGTTTCCTTGGACTTCCCGCAGCGCTGGCCTACAGTCGAAGGTCGTGCGCGATCACCCGCTGGGGTGGCTGCGCCGCCTCTGTCGCCGCATCCACACGGAGCATCCAAAGACATGCGTCACCACACCCTGATCGCCACCGCCGCGCTGAGCGCCGCCACTGCCGCCTTCGCCGGCGTCATCGTCATCGACGGCACCGCGGAGGCGCTCTACGGAACGGCCAAGGAGGTCCAGACCATCCAGACGCAGTTCGGCGACGCGACCCTCGGGCAAACGGGCTACTGCAACGGCAGCGAGCTTGACGGCGCCTACGCGGTGGTCGAGGACGGGTTCCTCTACCTCACCATCGCCGGCAACTTCGAGAGCAACTACAACAGCCTCGAGCTCTTCATCGACTGCAAGGCCGGCGGCCAGAACCGCCTCCGCGGAGACAACGCCGACGTCGACTTCAACGGCCTCAACCGCATGGGCGACAACGGCACGGGCAACGGCCTGACCTTCGACACCGGCTTCGAGGCCGACTACTACATCAGCTTCCGCTGCGGCGTCGGCACGATCGGCGGCCTGCCCGCGCTCGTGCAGTACATGAACTACGCCGACCTGCCGACGCTCGGGCTGGGCACGGGCGGCTTCGCGGGCCCCGGCAACGGCCCCACCATCCCGGTCGTCGCCGCCAACGGCATCGAATTCACGGTCAACAACATCAACGTGGCCGGCGTGACCTCCGGCCCGGGTGGTGCCTCCTCCGGCGCAGGCGTCGTCACCGGCGCCGAGTTCAAGATCCCGCTGTCGCTGATCGGCTACGTGAGCGGCGACCTGCGCGTCTGCGCGTTCATCAACGGAGGTGGCCACGGGTTCATCTCCAACCAGGTGCTCGGCGGTTGCCCGGTGGACACGCAGAACCTGGGCGAGCCCCGCGCGGTCAACTTCTCCACGATCCTCGACGAGCAGTTCATCGTCGTCGTCGGCGGCGGCACGCCGCCCGACAACTGCCCGACCGACCTCACGGACGACGGCTTCGTCGACGGCAACGACCTGGGCATCCTGCTGTCGCAGTGGGGCGGGCCCGGCACCGCCGACTTCAACCAGGACGGCTTCGTCGACGGCAACGACCTGGGCATCCTGCTGGCTGCGTGGGGCGCCTGCCCGACGCCGTGACGGCACGCGGGGCATCGCCCCGCCGGTTCACCGATCGCCCGAGTCCCTGACGCGCGTGCCGGCCTCGCCGGGCGCGAAGAGGTGCGCCGCGCCCACGTCGACCGTGACGTGCGCCGCCTCGCCTTCTCGCAGCCGGTCGTCGTTGCCGATCCGCGCCACGAGCCGCGTGCCGGCCGCGTCCAGCACCACGTCCATCCGGTCGCCGAGCCGCTCGATGGCGCGCACCGCGGCGGGCAGCGCCTCCCCGCCCGGCGACGCCCCCGGCGCCACCGCGATCCGGTCCGGCCGCACGCCGAGGACGAGCGGTCCCGCGGGAACCGCCGGCCAGCGTCCGGCCGGCAGCGCAAGCCGCAATCCTCCGCCGTCGAACGCCCCCGCCTCCACGCGCCCTTCGACGAAGTTCATCACCGGCATGCCGACGAACCCGGCGACGAACCGGTCCGCCGGGCGGGCATAGCACTCCTCCGGCGTTCCCGCCTGGTGCACCGTGCCCGAGCGCATCACCACCATGCGGTCGGCGAGGGTCATCGCCTCCTCCTGGTCGTGGGTCACGTAGACCATGGTGGCGCGCGTGCGCCAGTGCATCTCGCGGATCTCGGCGCGCGTCTCGATGCGCAGCCGCGCATCCAGGTTCGAGAGCGGCTCGTCGAAGAGGAACACCTGCGGGTCGCGCACCAGCGCGCGCCCGAGCGCCACGCGCTGGCGCTGCCCGCCGGAGAGGGCGCGCGGCAGCCGGTCGAGAAGCGCGTCGATCCCCAGCGTGCGCGCGGTCTCGGTGACCTTCCGGTCGACCTCGTCGCGCTCGCGTGCCCACTCCGCGTGCCGCATCAGCCACGCCGCCATGCCGGCGTGCCGGCGCCGCCGCAGCAGCCCGAACGCCATGTTCCGCCGCACCGTCATGTGCGGGTAGAGCGCGTAGTTCTGGAACACCATCGCGACGTCGCGGTCCTTCGGGGCCACGTCGTTCACGACGCGCCCGCCGATCGACACCGTGCCGGCGGTCACCGTCTCCAGCCCGGCGATCATCCTGAGCAGCGTGCTCTTGCCGCACCCGGAGGGCCCGACCAGCACGACGAACTCCCCGTCGCGGAACGAGAGGTCGGTGGCGTGCACCGCGTGCACGCCGCCGGGATACGTCTTCGACACCTGCCTGAGCTCGATCGATGCCATCTCGTTCCTTGCCGGCCGTGCCGGCGGTGGTTCAGCCCTTGATCGCGCCCTTGCCCAGCCCCTCGACGAACTGGCGCTGGGCCGCCAGGAAGAGCAGGATGCAGGGCACCATGGTGGTGATGCTGGCGGCCATCAGCAGGTGCACCTTGGTGATGCCGCCGTACTGGTTGCGGAAGCCGTTGAGCGCGACGCTCAGCGTGGCCTGGTCGTCGCTCTGCAGGTAGATGACCGGCGCCAGGAAGTCGTTCCAGCAGCCGATGAAGGTGAAGACCGCGGTGATCGCCGTCACCGGGCGGCAGAGCGGCAGGATGATGCGCCACCAGATGCCGAGCCATCCCAGCCCGTCGAGGCGCGCCGCCTCGAGGAGCGCCTCCGGCACCTGCGCGATGAACTGCCGGTACATGAAGACGAAGTAGGCGTTCCCGAAGAAGGCGGGCACCACGAGCGGCAGCATCGTGTCCACCCAGCCGAGGTTGCGGAACAGGATGAAGAGCGGGATCATCGTCACCTGCCCGGGGAGCATCATGGTCCCGAGCATGACGAGGAAGAGGGGCCGGCTGCCGCGGAAGCGCACGCGGGCGAAGGCGAGCGCGACCAGGCTCGAGCTGAGCACGGTGCCCAGGGTGACCAGCACCGCGATCACCACGCTGTTGGCGAGCGCGTCCTTGAAGCCGCGCATCGGCTCGGCCGCGTTGCACGAGCCGATCTGTCCGTGGGCCTCGCGGTAGTTCTCCCACTGCGGGGACGCGGGCCACGCGAAGCCGCCCTCGACCGTGGCGGCCTGCGCCGCATCGGCGGGGCTGAGGCTGACGCCCACCATCCAGAGCAGCGGATAGAGGAACACCGCCGTGCCGGCGGCAAGCACGGCCCAGAGGGCGGCCGACCGGAGGATGCTGCGCGTGCCGCCCGTCACTTGCGGAGTGCCTCGTAGTAGACGTGCCGCGCGCTCGAGCGCAGGATGGCCACGGTGACGGCGAGCACGGCGAGGAGCAAGAGCCACGCCATCGCCGACGCATAGCCCATCTCGTAGTACTCGAAGCCCTGGTTGAAGAGGTACAGGACGTAGAAGCGCGTGGAATCCCCGGGCTCGCCGCCGGTCATGATGAAGGCCTGCGTGAACACCTGGAAGCTGCCGATCACCGCCATCAGGACGTTGAAGAGGATCACCGGCCCGAGCATCGGCAGCGTGATCGACGTGAACCGACGCGCGCGCCCGATGCCGTCCACCTGCGCGGCCTCGCCGAGCTCGTCGGGGATGCCCTGCAGGCCGGCGAGGTAGATCATCATCGAGCCGCCGACGAACCATGCGTTCATGATGGCGAACGCCGGCACGCCCCAGGTGGCGGCATCCCGTCCGAACCAGTGGGGCGGGGCAAGGTCGGTGGGCCCGAGCCCCACGAGCGACAGCGCCCAGTCCATCGCGCCGATCGCTGCATCCAGCAGCTGGTTCATGAGCCCGGCATCGGAATCGAACACCCAGCGCCAGAGCACCGCCACGCCGACGCCCGCAAGGACGCTCGGCAGGTACCACGCCGCACGGAAGAACGGGATGCCGCGCACCTTCCGGTGCATCAGCACCGCGGCGGCGAGTGCCAGCCCCTGGCCGAGCGGCACCGCGACGAGCACGTAGTACAGGGTGACGCGCACGCTGGCCCAGAAGCGCGGGTCGTCCGCGAGGAGCTGCGCGTAGTTGCCCCAGCCCACCCACTGCGCCTCCCCGAGGGTTGACAGCCCGCGCCACCCGGTGAAGGACAGGACGAGCGACAGGAACACCGGGAAGGCCATGAACACCGCGAACCCGACGAGCCACGGCGACGCCATCAGGTAGCCGACGCGCTCCTCGCGCGCCTCGCCCGGCGGCAGCGGTCGTCGGCGCCGCGTCCACGCAACCCACGCCGCTCCGAACGCCACCATGCCCGCCGCCATGGCCGTGATGGCGCCCCACGGCACCGGCGGGAAGCCGCCTCGACCCAGCGGGCTCGCGCGCTCGGCCTTCCACAGCGATTCGAAGTCACCGACGGCCTGCGCCAGCGGCTTGTTGCCGGTCTTCAGCCCCTCGTCCAGGTTCGAACCGAGGAGCTGCTCGAACTTCGGGTTCGCCGGCCAGTCGATCACGCGCGAGTCGGCCACCGCATCGAGGTAGCCGCGGTCGTTGTCGGGCTTCGCGGCGTCGACGAACGCGGCGCTCTCCGCGGCGCGGCGGTTCGACGGGATGGCGAGCCCCAGCCGTGCCTGTGCCTTCTGGCCCTCCTCGTTGGTCAGCCAGCGCACCAGCTTCCATGCCTCCGGCTTGTGCGCCGACTGCGACGAGATGCTCCAGGAGACCGTGAGGATGATGTTGGCGCGCTCGCTGCCGCGGGGCAGGGGCGCGAAGTCCCAGTCGAAGTCGCGGATCCGGCGGTACTCCGGCACCACCCAGCGCCCGAAGGGTCCGGCCATGCCGACCTTCCCGGTGGCGAAGACGGCGCTGCCGGTGGCCAGCTTGCTGCGGCCGCTCGTGAGCGCGTTCTCCTCGTCATGGCGCCAGGCGCGAAGGCGCTCGAGCGCCGCCATGGCCTTCGGGTCGGAGAGCCGCAGGTCGTCCCATCCGCCGGGGCCCACGGCATCGCATCCCTCGGTGAAGAGGTAGGCGCGCACCATGGCCGGCCACGTCACGAACTCGGCGCCGACGTAGCGCTCGCCGTCCGGGCCGGTGGCGCGCCCGATCGCGCGCGCGGTCGCGATGAAGTCGTCCCACGTCCAGTCGGGCTTCGGCGCCGGAACGCCCGCGCGGCGGAACACGTCCTTGTTCCAGTAGAAGCCGACGGTGGTGAAGTCCTTGGGGATGCCCCACAGCGTGCCGCGGCCGGCGTTCGTGCCGTCGAAGCGGAATGCATCCACGACCTGCGGCCAGAAGTCGCCGAGCGTGAGCGCACCGGGCGCGCCGGACTCCGCGTCCTCCTGCACGAACCGGTCGAGCGGCTCCAGGAGCCCCAGGCTCGCGAAGCTCGGGATGCGCTCGTTGCCGACGTAGAAGACGTCGGGCGGCTCGCCCGCGGCCATCATCGTCTGCAGCTTGGTGTAGAAGCTGCCGGCATCGCCCGGGTTGATGCGCGTCACGCGCAGGCCGGGGTTCGCCGCCTCGAAGTCGCGCAGCGACCGCTCGACGATCTCGTCCTCCTCGGGGCCGCCCTCGCCGGACCAGTGCAGCACCACCAGTTCCGTGCGCGGGTCGGCCGCGAACAGGCGTCCGAGTTCCCGCGCCCCGACCCGCCAGAACGCCCAGGCCACCAGCACCGCCGCGGCGCACCCGAGCAGCGAACGCACGGCCAGCCCGGCGGTTCGCCACGGGCCCGGCGGATCACCCACCCCTAGACTCCGAGCTGTCCCTTCGGGGTCCGCACGCGGCATGCTTCGAAGAATAACAGTGACCCTTGCCACGGCTGCGCTTGCGTGGCCAAGTGCGTGCGCCGCGCCCGTCGCGGTCGCACCGCCGGCGCGCGATGCCGCCGGCACCAGCGACCCGTCGGTGCCGGCGGTCGAACCCGCGGACCCGCGCCGCCTGGCGCCGCTGCCCGACGCGATGCGCGCCGCACCGCAGCCCGACGGCCGGTGGCGCGTGCGGCTCTCGCTCTCGGCCGCCGATGCCGGCGGTACCACGCGTGCGCGCGTCGCGGGCGCGTTCACCGGCTGGCAGGGCCAGGCGGTCGAGATGCAGCCGGACGGCCAGGGCGGGTTCACGGCCACGTGCGACGTGCCGCCGGGCGTGCAGCCCTACAAGTTCATCCTTGGCGACGGGCGCTGGATCGCCGACCCGGCGAACCCCGAGCGTGCCGACGACGGCAACGGTGGCTTCAACTCCGTCCTGCGCCTGGGCGCGCGCGCGGCGCTCTCGGCGTCGGGTGCGCGCCTCGGCGACGGCGCCATCGACGGTGCGGGCATCGTCCACGAGCCGGGCGCCGCGCGCGACCGCTGGATGACGCGCGACGGCACGTGGCGCGTGCGCACCCGAACGCTTGCCGGCGACGTCGAGTCGGTGCGAGCCTGGGTCCGAGCCGGCGATGCGGCAGCCGTGGAGCTTGCCATGCGCCGCGTCGGCCGCGACGGCCCCTTCGACGTGTGGGAATCCCCGGCGCTTCCGCTGGGGGCGCCGGTGCGCTACACCTTCCTCTTCCTGGACGGATCCTCGATGCAACGCGACCCGCAGACGTACACGCTCGCCCCCGGCTCGAACGGCTTCCGCACCCCCGAGTGGGCGAAGGACGCGGTCTGGTACCAGGTGATGGTCGACCGCTTCCGAAACGGCGACCCCGCAAACGATCCGCCGCACACCATCCCGTGGGGCCACGACTGGTACCAGCCCTTCGGCGACGAGGGCAAGGACGGCCAGACCTTCTACCGCCACTTCGTCTTCGGCCGCTTCGCGGGCGGCGATCTGCAGGGACTGCAGGAGCGCCTGCCGTACCTCAAGTCGCTCGGCGTGAACGCGCTCTACCTGATGCCCATGTTCCAGGCGACGACGCCGCACAAGTACAACACCACGAACTACCTGCACGTCGACGAGCACTTCGGCACGCGCGGCGACTATGCGCCCGCGGCCGTCAAGGAAGACCTGCTCGACCCGGCCACGTGGACCTTCACCCCGACCGACCGGCGCTTCCTCGACTTCCTGCGCGAGGCGAAGCGGATGGGCTTCCGCGTCGTCGTCGACGGCGTGTTCAACCACTGCGGCACCGGGCATCCGGCCTTCCAGGACGTGCGTTCGAAGGGCAAGGACAGCCGCTTCGCCGACTGGTTCGACATCGGCTCGTGGGACCCGTTCAAGTACGAGGCGTGGTGGGGCTTCAGCGAGCTGCCGGTCTTCCGCAAGGACCCCGAGCACGGGCTGGCGAGCGCGGCGGTCCGCAAGCACGTGATGGACGTCACGCGGCGGTGGATGGACCCCG
>JBJTJU010000090.1:0-13860 GCA_046096165.1 Phycisphaerales bacterium
CGGCATGGACACCGGGCGGCACCGCGACCAAGGGAGCGAACTCGGGCGTCGGCAGCCCAAGCTGCACCCGCCGGGTCCAGGAGAGCGGCGTGCCGGCGAACCCGGGCCCTCCGATCCCGAGGTCCTCGATCGTCGGGCGGACGCCGATGTTGTAGAAGCCCATGTCGTAGGCGCCGTCGGGAAGCACCTGCAGCGTGGCACGATGCGTGCCGTTGATGAGGACCGCGTACCGGCCGACCGGGAAGAGCTCGAGCGTCAGGCGGAGCCAGGTCCCGCATCCGCCGCCCGGCAGCGGCTCGCGGCGGACCTCGGCGACGAGCTTGCCCGTGCCCTCCTCGGGAGTCATGAGCGAGTTGCGTACGAGGCCGCATGCAGTCGCGGGGAACTGCGGCAGGTCCTCGTCGAGGATCTCCTCGCCGTCGTCGGGGTCGTTCGAGTTTCCCTGCAGGCGGATCAGTTCGATCGAGCGGCCCGAGACCTGGAAGGTGAGCGGTCGGATCGCCGGGTCGCCGTCCGCCGCGTGGTTGGCGAACGTGACGGTCGCCTCGCGAGTCTGGGCCATGGCATGCATCCGCTCGATGCCGCCCTGGGCGACGTACGGCACCGGCCCGGGCGCCGGCCGCTCGGTCACGCCCATCCCGGCCCAGGTGGCCTCCGTGAAGAGCGGAGTCGCGTGGCAGTCGACGCACCCCGTGATGGGCAGGTCGTCGGACTGGCCGACGTTCAGGAAGAGGTCGAGGCCGAGCAGTGCCTCCTCGTCGAGGTGGCCTCCGCCGTTCTCGGGGAACCCTGCTTCCGCGAAGCGGTCGTACGGGCTGTCGTCGGACACCAGGGTCGACTGGTAGAGCATGAGCGCGATGCCGAAGTAGAGGGAGAAGTTCGCCTCGATCTGCGGCACGGTGTCGGGGATGGCCGGTGCCCCGTGCCACTCCTGCCGGAACGCCTGCTGGACGAGCGTTCGGTAGGTCGTCGCCAGGCCGAGCCCGTCCGCCGCCACACGCCCACCGAGCACCGAGTCGGTGGGGCTCACGCGCTGCGCCGCGAGCGGGCGGACATCGAGGAGGCGGCGCCCGAGGCTCCCCCAGTCGCGGCCCTCGCACGCCATCTCGACGCCGTTGTTGGCGGGGCCGACCGCCTGCGAGGCCAGGCCCGCGAAGTCAAGCTGCAGGGAGACGGGCACCGGGGCGTTGGTCGATCCATCCCACCGCTGCACGCGCGCCTGCGGGTTGGTGGGGCCGAACGGGTCGACGCCGTTGAACCACGGGTTGGCGCGCCCATCCCAGAACTGGCGGACGTTGAATGCGGCGTTGATGACCGTGGGCGGATTGCGTCCCGTCACCTGGCGGACGTTGTGGACGCCGTCGTTGAAGATCGGGTCGTCGAGGTCGTTGCAGCGCTCCTGGCCGGTCTCGGCGTTGAGTTCCAGGAAGGCGCGGCGCAGCACGCCCTGGCTCCCGACCACGTCGTCGACGCTGCGCAGGCGCGTGCTGAAGCGCGACGCGGGATTGGCGAAGCGCGTCGAGGGGAAGTAGGTCTCCGGCTTCAGGCCGCCCGGCCCGACGCCGGCGTCGAAGGTGCCGTTGAAGCCGGGGTGCACGGTGTTGTTGGTGCGCGGGTCGACGCCTGCGTGGCCATGGCAGGTGGCGCATGCGGTCTGCATATCGCTGCCGACGGCGATGTCCCAGTAGAGCGCCTTGCCGAGGGCGATCGCGACGTCCCGATCGGCGACAATGCCGGCGAGTTGGGTTGGCTCCGGAACCCAGACCGTTCCGAGGGCCGGCGGCGGGGTCGGCGGAGGATCGGCCTCTTGGCCGACGGAAGATGCGGCGAGCGCGCCCGCAACCGCGGCGGCGACCAGTCGAACGACACTTGGTGCCACTGGATTCCTGGGTTAGGCCGGGGTCGTCCGCCGGCCGCCCACGATGCGTGCACGACCGACGACCGCCTCAGGCATTGAACGCGAGACGGTCCGGATCACGTCACCCTTTCCCCCACTTATTCAAAGGAGCTTGAACGCTGGCTGAGCACTCCGCGGGTCGATGTCGGGTAATCCCGTGATTCGGACGCCGCCCGGCCCGCCCCTGCGGTCCTCGGCGCGATGGAGCGTGCCCCAACGCTCAAGGTCGGGATGGGATCCGCGGCATGGGATCCGCGGCCCCGTCTGCTCGGATGCGTGGACAGTCGCGCCGATTTGGTTGACTGTGTCCACACACGCGACATCCTTATCGGGTTCGTCAGGTCTTCCGTACGACCGCGCCGCAGGTACTTCCCATGCGTTCAAAGGGCGAAGTCCAGGGTTCGGGAATGTCATCGAACCTCTCCCGCCGCAGATTCCTCGGCGGCACGGCGCTGTCCACCGGTGCGTTCGCCATCTGGACGCAGCGTTCCAAGGCGGAGGAGATCGACTACGGGGCGGGCGTCGATTTCGGCAGCCCGCCCTCGCCCCCCTGGGTGCAGCCCCTCGCCTTCGCGCGCCACGGCGTGCCGCTGGCACCGTGGCAGGCGCTCACGCCCGCGGTCAACCCCGGCGCCCACCAGCGCTACGAGGAGTTCGCGCCCGTCAAGTTCTACGACATGCAGGTGTCCGAGACCCTGCTGCGGCCGCATCCGGCGTATGCGCTCAGCCCGCACACCACCTACCAGCGGAGCCTCCCGGGCGTCACCTTCATGATGCGATACGGGGAGCCGGTGCTGTGCCGGATCCGAAACAACATGCCCGCGAGCCTGCAGGGCTTCGGGCACCCCGACTGCATCACGCACGTCCACAACGGCCACCACGCCTCGGAGTCCGACGGCTACCCGATGGACTTCTACTCGCCGGGCTGGTTCAAGGACCACCACTGGCCCAACATCTACGCCGGCGGCGACTGGCGCGAGGCCAAGGGCACGCTTTGGTACCACGACCACCGCGAGCACTACACGGCGCAGAACACCTACCGGGGCCTCGCCGGCTTCTTCCTGCTGTTTGACCACCTCGACTCCGGGCGCGAGGACGACCCGAACCCCGATGCGTTCCGTCTGCCGAGCGGTGTCCCGGACGGGCCGCGCACGAAGGGCTGCTACGACATCCCGCTGGTGCTCACCGACCGTCGCTACGACAAGGAAGGTCGGCTGACCATGGACGTGATGAACATGGACGGCCACCTCGGCGACCGGCTGCTCGTGAACGGCCGCATCCAGCCGTATTTCGAGGTGGAGCGCCGCAAGTACCGATTCCGGCTGCTCGACGGCGGGCCGTCGAGGTTCTACCGGCTGGAGCTCTCCAACGGGATGACCTTCCACCACGTCGCCAACGACGGCAACATGCTCCCGGTGCCGCTCCTGACCGACCACGTCACGCTCGGCGTTGCCGAGCGTGCCGACATCGTGGTCGACTTCAGCCAGGTGCCCGCCGGCACGCCCGAGCTGTACCTGGTCACCCGGATGCTGCAGCAGAAGGGTCACCGGCCCGAGGACGACATCCTCCCCGTGGCCGACAGCTACCAGCTGCTGAAGTTCATCGTCCGCAGCGCGACCGGCGTTCCCGACCCGAGCCGCGTGCCGTCCACGCTGCGACCCCTCCCCGAGCGCAGCACGCCGGTGGTGCGCACGCGCGAGATCCGCCTCGACCGCTCCAACGGCATGTGGATGATCAACAACAGGGTCTTCGACCCGGCTCGCGTCGACATCGAGTTCAAGCGCGGCACCGCCGAGATCTGGCGCCTGCGCACGAACGGCGGGTGGGCTCATCCCCTGCACATCCACATGGAGGAGATGCAGGTCCTGACCTACAACGACAAGCCCGTGACGGGCGGCCCGCTCCATGCCCGCAAGGACGTCTTCCCGCTCTACCAAGGCGACGAGATGGAGATCTACGTGCGCTTCCGGGACTGGCTCGGCAACTACGCGCTGCACTGCCACAACACCGTGCACGAGGACCACGCCATGATGGCGCGGATCCTCATCGTCCCCTGAGGAACCCATGACCGCGAATCCGTCCCGAGATCCAGGAACCGACGCGGCCGACACGGCCGCGCCGGGTGCCTCGCGCCGCGCGGTGCTGCGGGCGCTCGTCCTGCCGGCGGGTGCGGTGGCCCTCGGCGGCTGCACCGGACCGTCGCGCGTCGCCGCCGTGGCACCGCCGCCGCGCGAGGTGCCCTTCGGGCAGGCGCGGATGGAGCAAGACGGCACCCGCACCTTCCGAAACCTCGAGCTCCACGACCAGGACGGCCGCCGCGTGCGCTTCCACGACGACCTCGTGCGCGACCGGATCTTCGCCGCCACCTTCGGCTACGCGCTCTGCCCGGGGATCTGCGGGCGCATGGCCGACAACATGCGCGCGGCATCGGAGCTGCTAGGGCCGGTGATGGGCGACCCGGTCTTCTTCTACTCCTTCTCGCTTGCCGAGGACACGCCGTCGCGCATGCGCGAGGAGATGGAGCGGCGGGGCATCCACGGCCGTCCCGGGTGGCGCTACCTGACCGGCCCAAAGGAGGCGATCCGCGAGATCCGCTGGTCCTTCGGCTTCTACGACGCCGGCGAGGAAGACACGCTCGGCTCGCCGGGGACGCACACCGCGATGATCCGCTTCGGCAACCACCGCCTGGACTCGTGGAGTTCGTGCCCCTCGCTCGCGCCGCCGGAGACGATCGCCGCCAGCATCGCCTGGCTGTATCCGTCCGACCGCCGCCCATCCCTGCCAGCGCTCGATCGCGTGCGCGGCAACGGTGCGCAGCCCATTCCCGGCTTCGTCCCCCCCGCACCGCTCGTCGCCCAGCGCTGAGGACCCGTCGATGACGCCCCGCACCACCACGTCCGATGCACGCCGGGCCACCAGCACGCGCCACCGCGCGGGAGATGCGCGCCTCGCGCTGGCCGGCGCAGTGTCCGCACTGGCGACGGCCGCGGCCTCCGCGGACGTGACCGTCAGCCTCGGCCAGCTGCAGGCGCCCGGCATGCACTTCCTGCGGATCGCCGCACCCGGGGAGCTCGTCGGCACGCTGACGGGCGTGACGGTCAGCGCGGTGATCTCGGTATCGGTGTCGAAGACCTATGCGCAGGACCTGACGGTCTACGTCGACGCGCTGCCGCTTGACGGCGCGGGGCAGCTCCAGGTGGGTGGCTTCACGCCGCTCGCCGAGACGGCGACGCACCTGATGTGGCCCTCGGGCGACGACTTCCGGTGGGGCACGCCGGTCTCCGGCACCGTGGCGCTGCCGGCTCCGCTCGCCATGGGCGGGACGCCGCTTGCCGTCTTCGTCGGCAACGGCTACGGAACGCCCTGGGCCTCGGGCACCTGGACGGGCTCGGTCACGCTGCACGGCGTCACCCGGGCCATCGACCTCGACACCGACGGCGACGGCATCCCCAACGCGGGCGACAACTGCCCCTCGGTGCCCAACCCCGACCAGGCCGACTGCGACCAGGACGCCGTCGGCGACGCGTGCGATCCCGGCGCCGACATCAACGCCAACGGCGTCCCCGACAACTGCGAGTGCCTCGGCGACGTGTCGCTCGACGGCAACGTCGACGGCATCGACCTCGGCCTGCTGCTGGCGGCATGGGGTGCGGTCACCCCGTCGGGCGCTTCGCAGCGCAGCGACATCGCGCGGGACGGCAACGTCGACGGCGTCGACCTCGGCCAGCTGCTGTCACGCTGGGGGGTGTGCGGGAACTGACAACCAAGCGCGGCACCGGCACGCCCAAGCCCGAGCGGCCCAGATCCCGCAGGCCGGCCGTCCCCGGGGCGCTGACGGATGCAGCCGAGCGAACCTGCGGGTGAGCATTTGGCCGAGTTGCTCTCAGGGCATGACCGACGACGAGCCCCGGGCGCTGGAGATCGTCCTGAGCGCCAGTTCGTCTACCAACGCCGACGGCGGGCCAGCAGGCCGCCGAGCGCCAGCGCGGCAAGCGGACCCGGACCAGGGATCAGGGAGACACGAAACCCGAGTTCGCTGCTTTCGGTCGTTGCAAGGGTGCCGCCGCCGCCGGTCAGCCTCAATTGCGCAGAAGAGTCGTCGAACGACCCGCCCCGACTGATGCGGCCGGAGCCGATGACGGTCTCGGTCCACTCCGCAACGTTCCCACCCATGTCGAAGGCGCCGTAGGCAGATGTGAAGGCGTAGCTGCCCACCTGTGTCACGGTACCGGCCGAGCCGCGGAAGTTGGCCATCGCGTTCGTGATCGAGTTGCTCTGCGTGGGGAAGTCCCAGTACCCCGCGCTCAAGCCGCCGCCCTTGTAGTACGCGGCCTTGAACCACTCGTCGCCGCTCGTGATGGCCCACGTCGAGCCGGGGTTGCGCGTCACGGTGTTCGCGGAGATCGCGCCCGAGGTCAGCGTGTACGTGCCCGTCTCGGTGTCGCCGTTGCCCTGCCCGTTCTGCAGCCAGTTGGTGAACCGTGCCGCGTCCCAGAAGGACACGAAGTTGACGGGCGAGTTCTCCAGTCCGCTCCTCGCGACGTAGGTACGCGGTGAGCCTGGGATGAAGCCGGTCGGTGGCCCCCCCGAGAAGGTGATGCCGCCGGAGGAACCGGCCATGCTCAGGTTGAAGAGGCCGTACGGATCCGCCGTCGTGGCCTTCGCGTTCAGGAACGCCGCGTACTGCGAGTTGGTCACCTCGTAGCGGCCGATCGAATACTGGTAGCCCACCGCGCCGTGGCCATATGAAGACCAGCCGTCGTTGCCGGCATCCCCAACCGCAACGGTGTCGATCGTGACACCCTGGCCGGAGGCCGATGAGGCCAGCAGCAGCGATGCAACCGCGCACGACATGCGCGAGCGCGTCGAGTTTGCAAGACAAGACAGCACGACAGCCTCCTGGACAGGGGAAAGACGTCCGCCCTGCCACATGAACACGCAAACCGTTGCCGCAAGCCATCAAGAAATCGCAGGATTTGGCCGGAATGAGCGAAAACCCCCCGCCGCTCGACGAGGCCGTGCGCCGTTCGGCTGGACCACGGACTAACCTCCCGCCTCACCGGCCCCGTAGCTCAGCGGCCCAGAGCAATCGACTCATAATCGACAAGACCTCGGTTCGAATCCGAGCGGGGCCATTGCCGGTGGGCGGCGCGCATCCCGGCGAATCCGTCCGGGATGTGGGGCGAAGACGCCGGCAACGTGAGCGTTCCAGCCCCCGCCCTGCCCGGTTCGCGCGCCCGCCCGTGGATGCGGCGGTGGCTGCTGGCGGCCGGGATCTACAACCTGGCATGGGGCGCGGCGGTGGTCATTGCGCCGGATGCACCGCTTGCCCTTTTCGGCGTCGATCCCCTGACCGGGACGGGACGCGCCATCTGGCAGTGCCTCGGCATGGTGATCGGCGTCTACGGCATCGGCTACCTGGCCGCGAGCCTCGATCCGGTGCGCCACTGGCCCATCGTCCTGGTGGGGTTCCTGGGGAAGATCTTCGGACCGATCGGCTTCGTCTGGTGCGCGGCGCGGGGCGAGATCGACTGGCGCTTCGGGATCACCATACCGACGAACGACCTCCTGTGGTGGATCCCGTTCTTCCTGATCCTGCGCGCCTCGTGGATGGACGCGCGCGGCAGCGATGCGTGCGGCGGCAGCTGCGCCACCGCCGACGCCGCGCCCGAGCGCGGGCCCGGCTCGAGCGTGCTGCCGATCGGCTCGGCACTCTGCATCGCGCGTGACCACCGCGGACGGTCGCTCCACGAACTGAGCCAGCACCGACCCGTGCTGCTCGTGGCCGTGCGCCACTTCGGCTGCACGTTCTGCCGCGAGATGCTCGCCGACCTCGCGCGCCGGCGCGGCGCGCTCGAGGCGCGGGGCATCGAGCTTGCGATCCTGCACTCGGCCGATGCGGATGCCGCAGCACCGCACCTCGCGCGACATGGCCTGGGGGACGTGCCGGCCTTCGCCGACCCCGAGCAGCGCCTCTCGCGTGCGCTCGGCATCCGCCGCGGCACCTTCATGGAACTCCTCGGCCCGCGCAACCTGCTGCGCTCGATCCCCGCCTTCCTCGCCGGCCACGGCGTGGGCTACCCCGTGGGCGATCCGCTCCTGATGCCCGGGGCGTTCGTGGTCCACGCAGGCAGGGTCCGTAATCACCATCACCCGGCATTCGCGGGTGAACGACCGGACTGGACCGCCCTCCTGCAGGGCGCCGGCCTTGCGGTCGGGGGCATGCCCGCGCATACTTGAGGGCCTTGGCCCCGCTTCCGTCCACCCAGACCGACCGAGCCCTGCCCGCCCCCGCGGCGCGCGCGGGCATCGCATCGACCCTGGCGACGATCGCGGCCGTCCTGCTCACGATGGCCGTCATGGCCACCGTGCCGGGCGCCGGCGCCGGCGCGCTGATGACGGGCGCCGTGGCCGTGGTCGACGGGGCCGCGCCCGGCATGGCGGCACCCATCGCCGCCCCGCGCGCGATCGATGCCGGCCCTGCCCCGCCTGAGCGCGCGCACCCCGCGCGCTCGGCCACGCTCGCGCGTCGCGCGGGCCTCCTGCTGCGGCACACCTCGCTGCCGCCGCCGTCGCGCGCCTGACCGCGCGCCCGCCGCGCTTCGTTGCGCGGCGCCCCTCCCGCGTCTCGCGGGCCATCCGTCCATCCTGCCGCACCGACTTCACGCCGCCGGCGTCGCCGCCGGTCCCCCCACCAATGTCAAGCAACCAGCTCCTCAAGGGCATCCCCATCCTCGACTGGGTCGTCCGCAAGACCCTCGGCACGCAGAACCAGCGCATGGTCAAGCGCTACCTCAAGCAGGTCGAGCTCGTCAGCCGGCTCGAACCGGAGGTGCGCCAACTCACCGACGCGCAGCTCATGGCCAAGACCGCGGCGTTCCGCGAGCGGATCGCGAAGGGCGAGAAGTCGGTCGACCTCCGCCCGGAGATCTTCGCCGTCGCCCGCGAAGCGATGGACCGCGCCGTGGGCATCCGGAACATCTTCAACCCGGACCTTCCCGAGGACCAGCGCTTCGACCCCTCGCGGCTGCCGGCCGCCGCGCGCGCGCTGTACGACGATGCGCTCGCCCGCATCGCAGCCACCCCGGCCGCGCCGCCCGAGGGGGCGCTCCGCGGCTGCGAGCGCGAGATCCCCAGCTGGATGTTCGTCGAGCTCGACCCCACGCTCTACGAGGCGGTGCGCGAGCTTTACCCGGAGAGCCGTCCGCCCTTCCGCGCACGGCCCTTCGACGTCCAGATCATCGGCGGCGTGGTGCTGAGCGAGGGCCAGATCGCCGAGATGCGCACCGGCGAGGGAAAGACGATCGTCGGCCCGCTGGCGTGCTACCTGGCATGCATCGAGAGGCTGCAGGTCCACGTGGTGACCGTGAACGACTACCTGGTGCAGCGCGACCGCGACTGGACGTTCCCGTTCTTCCGGGCGCTCGGGCTGACGGTCGGGGCCATCCACCCGATCCACATGCAGACGCACGAGGAGAAGCGCGCCGCCTACGGCTGCGACGTGGTCTACGGCACCACCAGCGAGTTCGGCTTCGACTACCTCCGCGACAACATGAAGATGCGCCCGGAGGACCAGGTCCAGCGCAAGCACGACTTCGCGATCGTCGACGAGGTGGACTCGATCCTGATCGACGAGGCGCGCACGCCGCTCATCATCAGCGGCATGGCACACGCCACCAAGCCCCGCTACGAGCTGGCCGACCGGCTGGCCGCGAGCCTGGTGCAGAAGCAGGAACCCTGGAACGAGGCCGACGAGAAGGTGAAGGCCGCCCAGGCCCGGTGCGCCGGCCTGGAGGGCGACATCCGCAACACCCGCGACAAGGGCGCCGTGCCGCGCCTGCGCGCGGAGCTGAAGGCCGCCCAGGGCGAGCTGAAGCAGCTCGAGAAGGCGCGTGACAAGCACCCGCAGTTCTACGAGGTGGAGCTCGACAAGAAGCGCGCCACGCTCACGAGCGACGGCATCACCGAGGCCCAGAAGGAGGCGAAGATCGGCAGCTTCTACGTGGGCGAGAACGTCGACATGCCCCACCTCCTGGAGCAGGCGGTGCGTGCGCGGACGGTCTACGTGCGCGACCGCGACTACGTGGTGGCGCAGGACGAGCACGGGCAGCCCGGCGTCGTGATCGTCGACCAGAACACCGGCCGCAAGATGGTCGGGCGGCAGTGGTCCGACGGCCTGCACCAGGCGGTCGAGGCGAAGGAAGGCGTCCCCATCAAGGAGGAGACGCAGACCATGGCCACGATCACCATCCAGAACTACTTCAAGCTGTACAAGCGCCTCGCGGGCATGACCGGCACCGCCGACACCGAGGCCACCGAGTTCCACGAGATCTACCGACTGGGCGTGGTCAGCATCCCGACCAACAAGCCCGTGGTGCGCGTGGACCGAAACGACATCGTGCTGCTGTCGCAGAAGGACAAGTGGCCGGCGATCGTCGAGGAGATCAAGCGCCTGCATGACCTGGGGCGCCCGGTCCTGGTGGGCACCACCAGCGTCGAGAAGAGCGAGTTCCTGAGCAGGCTGCTCAAGCAGAAGTACGGCATCCCGCACGAGGTCCTGAACGCCAAGCAGCACGAGCGCGAGGCCGAGATCGTCGCGGGGGCCGGCAAGCTGGGCGCGGTGATGATCGCCACCAACATGGCCGGCCGCGGCACCGACATCAAGCTCGGCAAGTGCGACCCGGCGACCCTGGTGGAGCACTGGAAGCGCCGCGACCTCTGCCCCAAGGAGGCAGACGCGTCCTGGGGCGAGGAGCGCGTGCTGGAGGCGATGTGGAAGCACATGGCCCGGCGTCAGCTGCGCCGCGACGGACGGCCGATGCCGGCGTCCGAGACGGAGGCGATGACCGCCGACGAGGCGCGCCTGGCGCTCATGCGCCAGTGGGCGATGGAGCACGTGCCCGGCCTGCAGGACACCAAGGTGGCCACCGCGGAACGCGACGACCTCGAGGAGACGCTTGACTCGATCGGCAGCTTCGGGCTGCACCGCCTGCGGTTCTTCGAGTCGGTGGAGGCGATGGGCGGCCTGCACATCGTGGGCACCGAGCGCCACGAGAGCCGGCGCATCGACAACCAGCTGCGCGGCCGGCGCGGCCGCGGCTCCAGCCGGTTCTTCCTTGGCCTCGACGACGACCTGATGAAGATGTTCGCCGGCAAGGCGACGCTCGCCCTGCTTTCGCGGCTGGGCATGAAGGAAGGCGAGCAGATCGAGGCAGGCATGCTGACCCGCGCGGTCGAGAAGGCCCAGCGCAAGGTCGAGGAGCGCAACTTCCAGTACCGCAAGGCGATCCTGGAATATGACGAGCCCATGGAGTTCCAGCGCCGGAAGTTCTACGGCATGCGCCAGCCGGTGCTCGAGCACCGGGACATCCGCGATGCGTCGCTGCGCTACGTCGAGGAATCGGCCATGGATGCCGCCCACCGCCACCTCGGGCCCGACTATGCGGCGCGCGAGATCTCCGAGTGGGTGCGCGAGCGCTACAACGTGTCCATCGAGCCCGAGCGGTTCGTGGGCAAGGACGCCGACAAGGTCAAGCGCGTCATCGACGTGGAGACCCTGGAGGAGGCGTCGGTCACCATCGGCAACACCGTCGGCGAGTACATGGACCCGGACATCGACCCGTCCGAGTGGAACGTCGAGGAGCTGCAGGCCTGGGCATCCACCAACTTCGCCGCCGAGCTGCCGCGCGAGCTGGTGCTTGCGGGCGACCCGGAGCCCGTGAAGCGCCTGATCGAGGAGGCGGCCGCCGCCCGGTTCCGCACCATCGACAACACGCCGGTGGAGGCGTTCCTGGTGCGCAACTACGGCGCAGACGAGCTGGCCAAGTGGGCGGCCAACAAGTTCGGCGCGGCGTTCGACGCGGCCGACCTGCGCGCCTGCAAGACGCCCGAGGAGGCCGGCACCAAGCTCGCCGCCCGGGCCCGCGAGCTCTACCAGGACCGCGAGGTGCGCTACGCCATCGACTACTGGATGGAGATGACCTCCGCCCGCCTGGCGCAGGCGTCGCAGTCGCCCGAGCAGCATGCCGAGCTCGCGCGGGCGGCGCTCGCGGACTTCTGCATGTTCGCGCGCACCCGCTACGGGCTCGGCTGGACGCCGGAGACGCTGCCCTCGCAGCAGCCGGCCGAGCTGGCGGGACTGCTGTCGGAGTCCGCGCGGACGCTGGACGCCGCGGAGCTCTCGCGCCGCGCCGAGGCGTGCCTGGCCGCGGGCCGGGACGTCGAGTCGATCGCGGGCTGGTTCGAGCGCGAGTGCATGCTCAGCCTCGGGGAGTTCGAGCGCGAGCGCTGCGCGGCCGACCCGGACGGCTTCGTGCGCGAGCGCCTGCGGTCCTTCGCGCGCCACGAGCTCGAGCAGTTCGAGCGCTGGGTGCTGCTCCAGATCTACGACGAGGCGTGGAAGAACAACCTCCATGCCATCGAGCAGCTGAAGGACTCGATCGGCTACCGCGGCATCGCGCAGAAGGACCCGCGCATCGAGTTCAAGCGCGGCGCCGCCGAAACCTTCAACGAGACGCTCGAGCAGGTGCGCGAGCGAACGAGCGACATCCTGCTGAAGGGGCGCATCCAGCCCCAGGTCCGCGCCGCACCGCGGCCGGCGGCGGCCCCGGCCGCGCTGCCGGCCGACCCGGCGCCGACCGCCGACCAGCAGGCGCAGATCGAGCAGGCGGAGCTCGCCGGCTCGGGCGGCGCACCCGCGAAGAAGGAGCTCAGCGAGAAGGCCATGAAGGTGGTGGGGCGCAACGAACCGTGCCCCTGCGGCAGCGGCAAGAAGTACAAGTCCTGCCACGGCGCCAAGGCCTGACGGCGCATGGGCGGCCTCGCTATACTTCTCGCCTCGCCAGCCTGCCTCGGTAGCTCAGCTGGTAGAGCAGCTGACTCTTAATCAGCGGGTCCAAGGTTCGAATCCTTGCCGAGGCACTGAGCACGCCCCGTCCCACCGGACGGGGCGTGCCCGCTTTTGCGGCGTGCCCACCGCCGCGGGCCGGGCCCCGCCGCTACCGGCGCAGGAACGCCTGCAGCACGGGGATGCCGGCCAGGGTGAGCATGGCCGCCAGGAGCGCCAGCACCACCACCGTCCGCCACTTGCCGGCGAACGGCCCCGGCCGGCCGCGCGGTGCGTCGCCGCCGAGGTAGGCGTAGCACTTCGGGCAGACATCGGCCTCGCTCCAGACCGCGGTGCCGCAGTCCGGGCAGCGCGCATCGGCCACCGGGGACTCCTCCCCGAAGCGGTCGAGGTCGGATTCCTGCGGTCCTTCGTCGGGGTCCCGTCGCGTGGGCACGTGCCCGAGCGTACCGCCCGGGGTGCGCCTACCCTCACGGCATGCCTCCCCTCGAAAGCACGTTCAAGCTCGGCATCGGAAGCCCCTGTCCTGCGTTCTCGCTGCCGGACGTCGTGGGCGGGCGGATGGTGGGCCACGCCGACTTCGCGGGCACGCCGCTCCTGATGGCATTCATCTGCAACCACTGCCCCTTCGTCAAGCACATCCGTGCCGAGCTCGCGGCGCTCTCGCGCGATGCCGCGGCGCGCGGCTGGGGGTGCGTGTTCATCTGCCCAAACGACGAGGTGAAGTACCCCGCCGACGCCGCCGCCACGCCGCGCCTCGTGGCAATCATCTGCAACCACTGCCCCTTCGTCAAGCACCTCCGTGCCGAGCTCGCGGCGCTCTCGCGCGATGCCGCGGCGCGCGGCTGGGGGTGCGTGTTCATCTGCTCGAACGACGAGGCGAAGTACCCCGCCGACGGCCCCGCGGCGATGAAGGCCGAGGCGGCAGACGCCGGCTACGCGTGCCCCTACCTCCACGACGCGTACCAGTCCGTGGCACGTGCCTTCGATGCCGCGTGCACGCCGGACTTTTTCCTCTTCGACCGCGCGCATCGGCTGGCCTACGCCGGGCAGCTTGACGGCAGCCGTCCGAACAACGGCGTCCCGGTGACGGGCGCCAGCCTGCGCGCGGCGATCG
>JBJTJU010000091.1:0-25359 GCA_046096165.1 Phycisphaerales bacterium
TCGACCAGCTCCAGGCTCCCGGTCAGCAGGCTCGTGGGCGCGAAGACGATCTCCGCGCGGCGGATCGATGCGACGCGGCCGGCCTCGCCATCCCACCCCCGGGCGCGCAGTGTGAGGTCGGTGGCCTGGGACGGCTGGAACCGCGTGAAGGCCACGGACCTCACCCTGCGGGCCCGCGGGTGGGACGGCGAGGCCGGCCGCGTCGCATCGATCCGCCGCGCGGAGATCGTCTTCGCGCCCACGAGCCTGCGGACCGGGAGCATTGAGCTCGTGGAGCTGGAGAGCGACGGCCTGTCGGTCTCGATCGTCGAACGCACCGACCAGCCGGGATCGTTCAACCTGCTGGCCCTCACCCCGGCGCAGAAGTCGGGCGGTGGCGTGCGCCAGCCGCGCAGTGCGCTGCTGCGGGACATCCGCATCGAGCGTGCGATGCTCGATGGAGGCGTACTGAAGCCCGTCGTGAAGCTGGCCTTCGCGGCCGACTTCGCGCACCTGCCCGACGACCCGTCGCTCTACCGGTTCACCCTGCTGCAGATCGAGCAGGACGGCGCGCCGCCCGCCGGCGACCCGATCCGCGTCGGCGGCACCTGGAACGAGCGCACGCTGAGCTACGAAGCCACGCTCGAGCCGATGGACGTCGGGCCCTCGATCCTCGGCGTGCTGCCCGTGACGGCGCGCGAATGGGCGCGGCGCGCGGGGCTCGTCGGGCGGATCGAGCGTGCCACCGTCACCGGAAGCCCCGATCGCCCGGTCCGCGCCGCGGACGTGTCGCTGCGCGAGGTGCGGCTGCGCGACCGTTCCGCGGCACGGGCCCTCGGCTGGGGCCGCATCGACGGCGCCGAGGTGCGACGCATCGACGGGGACGTCGGCGTCTCGATTGGCGAGGCGAACCTGAAGCTCGCGGGATCGGAGGTGGAGGTGCGCGCCATGCGTGCCGTGGTCACGACCGGCGCCGGGCAGGACCTCCTGGAGATCCCGGTCGAGGGATCGCTGCGCGCGGACCTGGCGCCCGCCGGCGGCGTGCCGGCGACGCTCGGTGCGGGCGACGAGTGGCTGGCGCGCGCGCTGTCGCTCACGCCCTTCCGGCTGGCGGTGCGCATCCCGGACGTCGACACCCGGCCGCTGCCGGACGGGCGCATGCGCCGCGTCGAGCTGCCGATCGACGTCGCGGACGCGCTCGGCAAGCTCGGCCTCTCGTCCTGGCGCGCGAACCTCGACGTCACCGTGGAGCGCGCGGCCGCGGTGGCGGGCACGCCGTCGCCGGTGCGGCTGCAGGGAACGGTGGACGTGCTCGGCGGACGGTTCCAGCCTCCCGGCGTGCCGGTGGCGCTCACCGAGGTCGCCGGGCGCATCGAGCTGCGGGACGGAACGGTCGCGCTTCGGGGGATCCGCGCCGAGGGCCCGTCGGGTGCCACCATCGAGGCATCGGGCACGGTGCAGATCGCCGAGCCGACCAACCGGTTCGACGTCAACCTGCGCGCGGCGGGATTCGTGGTCGATGCCGCGCTGGTCGAGTCGCTGCCCGCCGAGACGCGGCGCGTCGTGCGGCAGCTGCTCGATGACGAGGCATGGGAAGGGCTGCGCGCCGCCGGCATGGTCGAGCCATCGACGCGCCCGGGCGGCACCGTGGGCGCCGACGTCCGGATCGTCCGCGACGCGCGCGGCGAGGTCGACGTGCGTGGCAGCCTCTCGCTGGCGGACTTCCGGCTGGTGATCGAGGCGTTCCCCTACCCGCTCGCGATCGACGGCACGCTGCGCATCGGGTCCGGGCGCGTGGAGCTGCCGCCCGGCGGGCTGGCGGTGCGCACGCCGTTCGAGGGCCACGGCCGGCTGCGCGGCCATGTCCTCCTGCCCGAGGAGGGCGTGTGCGACGTGGTGAGCACCTACATCACCTTCGAGATCGCCAACGAACGCCTGACGCGCACGCTGCTGGCGTGCCTGCCGCCGAGCTTCGAGGACCGCGAGGGCCGGCCCGAGGGCTGGCCCGGGTCGACGTTCGCGCCGAAGGCCGAGATCCTCATGGGACTGGGGCTCGAGGGACGCCTGGCGGCCGGCGGCACCGTGCGTACGCGCGCCGACGGGAGCGACGCCGTCATCCTGCGCATCGAGGTCTCCGAAGGCCGCGTGCGGCCGTCGGCGCAACTGGCGTCCATCCTGCGCCGGTACGGCCTCTCGTGGCCGGGCCGCATGCCGCTCGACGGCGTGGCCGGCGTGATCGAGGCGTCCGCGGACACCCTGCGCGTGCGTGACGGCCAGGCCACGCTGCAGGAGGGCACGATCCGCGTGGAGGCCGACTTCCCGGGTCCCGGGGACGACGGCTGGCTCTCGATCGACCTCGAGGACTTCCCGTTCGAGCGAAACCTCGCGCGCATCGTCGAGGGCGACGGCACCGATGCCGCGGTGCGCGCGTGGGACGCGTTCGCACCCACGGGACGCTTCGACGCATCCGTATTCTGGGAACGCCAGGGCGAACGCACGCTGACCTGGGCGAACGCGCGGCCACGCTGGATGGAACTTGGCGGTGGCGTGCGGCTCGACGCGGCCTGCGGTGCGCTCACCTACCGGGACGGCGAGGTGCGGCTCGAGGACATCGACCTGCGCGGCACCGATGCCGACGGCTCGGCGCTGCGGATCGAGGCCAACGGCACCGTGGTGGGCGCGGCGCCGGACTTCCGCGCATCCGTCGACGGACTGCGGATCTCAAGCCCCGTGGTCGCCGCGGCCGTGCGCGCCGCCGAGCTGCCGACGGTCACCGACTTCATGACCCAGTGGCGGACGGACGGCTCGCTCGACGTGGCGGTCTCGCTGCCGGCCACGAAGCTCGACGCCCCGTGGGACGTGACCGTGGTGCCGACCCGTCTCGTGGCCGAGCGCGACGACCGGCGCCTGGCGATCCTCCACCTCGGCGGCGACATCGCGATCTGCCCGGCGGGCGCGCGCATCGACGCGCTGGAGCTGGCGCTCGACCGCGGCATCGTGCGCCTCGACGGCGCCTTCGGCGAGGGCCGCGCCGGCGGCATGGCCGGCGAGCTGTCGATCGCCGCCACGGTGGACACGCTGTCGCCGGGCCTGCGCGCACTCTTCCCGAAGGTGGCCGACGACGCGCTGGAAGCGATCTCCTTCCGCACCGATGCATCGATCTGGACCGACGGCCTGCGCATCGTGCTCGATGCCCCGGTCGACGGCGAGCGGCGGGTCATGGTGACGGGCGAGGTGGGCTTCGGCGATGCCGCGTTCGACCCCGGCATCGAGCTCCGCCGGATCGACGGGACCATCGCCTTCGACCTGGCCACGGTCGGCGGACGTGCGGCGGGGACGCTCGGCTTCGACCTGGCGCAGCTTGAGTTCCTGTCCCGCCGTGCCACCGACGTCGCGGGGGTGCTCGCCTTCGACGGCGGCACGGGCCTGGTGCGGCTCGAGGAACTCGAGGCCTCGATGTACGGCGGGCGGATCGCCGGGCGCGGGTCGTTCGACCCCGGCGACGGCTGGCAGGTGCATGTCGCGTGCGCCAACGTCGGCTTCGGACGGTTCGTCGCCGCGGGCGGCGCGCTGCCGAAGGGCGCCACGCTTCCCGCCCCCGGGAACGACGGCACGCTGCGCGGGCGGTTCGACGCAAGCGGCGCCTTCGGTGACGCAGCCACGCGCCGCGGCTCGGGGCGCGTGGCCGTGGCCGAGGCGCGCATGATGGAGTTCCCGCTCGGCATGAGCCTCCTGCATCTGACGCAGCTGATGCTGCCGCTCAACGCGTCGATGGAATCGGCGAGCGTCCGCTTCGACCTCACGGGCGACCGCCTGGCGATGCGCGACTTCGACCTGGAGAGCGGCACGCTGCGTCTCGAGGGCGAGGGCGAGCTGGACACCGACGACGGCGCGCTGTCCCTGCGGCTGCGCAACCGCGGGCGGTTCCCGATCCTGAGCGACCTCTACGGCATCGTGAGCGACCAGGTCTTCGCGATCGACGTGGGGGGTACCATCAACGACCCGCAGCCGGCGCTGGCGCCCATGCCAGGACTGCTGCCGCGGACGCCCGCGCCCGACGCGCCGGCCGCCGACCCCACCGCGCCGACCTCGGCGAAGGAGCAGACGCGATGAACGGAGACGACCCGGAGGACCGCGCCCCGCGAACGGGCGAGGGCCCGATCGGCGCATTGGTGGACGACCTGGTGCGCCGCGCCGCCGCGGCCGAGGCGGCCGAGCACGGGCGCGCGCCGTCGCGCCGGACTGCGCTCATCGAGGACATGGTGCGCACCTCGCTCAAGGTGATCGCCGACGGCACCGACCTCGGGCAGGTCAAGGTGATGGAGCGCGCGCTGCGCGAGATGCGCACCGCCTACCGGGTCTTCAACCGCTACAAGGGCGTGCGCAAGATCTCGATCTTCGGCAGCGCCCGCACGCCGGAAACCCATCCGGACTACCACGCCGCGCGCGACTTCGGGCGCCTGATGGCGGCCGAGGGCTGGATGGCGATCACCGGCGCCGGCATGGGAATCATGCGCGCCGGCCACGAGGGACCGAGCCGCGACTCGAGCTTCGGGCTCTCGATCCGGCTGCCCTTCGAGACCAACGCCAACGACATCATCAAGGGCGACCCGAAGCTCGTGAACTTCCGCTACTTCTTCACGCGCAAGCTCATGTTCGTGAGCCACTCCGACGCGGTGGCGTGCTTCCCGGGCGGCTTCGGGACGATGGACGAGATCTTCGAGACGCTGACCCTGGTGCAGACGGGGAAGACCCACCCGATGCCGATCGTGCTGGTGGAGGGAAGCGACGCGCAGGGCGCACCGCTCGGCTACTGGAAGCGCTGGGAGGCGGGCGTGGTCGACAACCTGGTCGAGGCCGGCTGGATCTCGCCCGAGGACCGGTCGCTCTACGAGATCGCCGACAGTCCCGCGGACGCGGTGCGGCGCGTCACGCACTTCTACCGCCGCTACCACTCGTCGCGGTACATCGGCGACACCTTCGTCGTGCGCATCAAGCGGCCGCTCTCGCGCCGGCAGGTCGAGGAGCTGAACGACGCCTTCTCGCACCTGGTGAAGTCGGGCACCGTCGACCAGCACATGGGGCCGCTCGAGGGCGAGGACGACCACGTCACCCTGCCCCGCATCGCGTTCCACCACACCAAGCGCGGCTTCGGGCACGTCCGCCGATTCATCGACCGCATGAACGACATGTCCGACGAGGCCGACGCGTGAGGATGCGCGCCGCCGCGTGCGCCGGGGCGCTCGCCGCGGCACTCGCGGCGTGCGATGCCGCGCCGCGCGCGGCCATGCAGCCTGCAACCGACGCGGCGGCGGCCGGCTCGACGGCGGCTGCCGCAGCCGCCGGCGCGCCCGGCGCAGCGGGCGGCGAGGCGCGCCTCTCCGGCCCGGTCCGAACGAGCGTCGCCCCGGGCCAGACCGGGCTCGAGGTGGTCACGTGGCAGGTGCGCCACGACGGCGCGCGCTTCCAGGAGGCCATGCGCCGCCACGGCGTTCCGGCGGTCGGGGCGCTCGACGAGCTGGCGCTGAGGCGAAACGGCTTCGTGGTGGCGGCGGTGCGTGCCGACCGGCTGGACCAGCTGCGCGACGACCTCGGGGGAAGCGGCATGGACATCCGGCGCTGGATGGGCACCACGCCGTCCTGGCGCGAGCTCGCGGTGGCGCGTCCCGCGGGCGCCATGCTCGAGGTGGACGGGCTTGCGCGCGAGCGCCCGGGCGCGACGCTGCGGCTCATGGTGCGCACGTGGCCGCTCCCGATGGAGGACGGCACGCGCATCGCCGTCGAGATCGTGCCGCAGGTGGTGACCGACGAACTGCAGGCGAGCCTGGTGCGCAATGCGGGGCGCCTGGCCGGGGAGACGATCCCCAGCTGCGCCGCCGGACTCGAGCTCGAGCGCGATGTGGCGTGGATCGTCACGTGCGACCCGGGTGCCTTCGTCGAGACCGACGCCGAGGCGCCGACGCGCGCGCGCGAGGCGGCCACGCGCCACGGCCCGCCGTCGCCCGAGCCGACCCCGCACTCCGGCAAGGTGGGCGCGCGGATCGCCACGCTCGGTACGGCCCTGCTGCTTCCTGCCCCCGAACGCGCGCATGCCGGCGTCACGGCGCAGCAGACGGTGCTGGTGCTGGTGCCCCACCTTGACGCGAGCCCGTTTCCCGAAGCGCCTCCCGCGGAGGAGCCGATGACGGGGAAGACGCCATGAGCCAGGACCCCCTCACGCCTGCCCCTGCCCGGCCCGAGGGCAGCCGCCCGCGACGGCTGCGCGGTGCACGGCTGCGTCGCCGCGGCGACCGCCCGATCCCGGGCGTCAAGGTGCTGCCGACGGCGATGACGCTGGCGAACCTGGTGTGCGGCTTCGCGGCGATCTTCTACTCGGCGCGCGCCGGCGAGACCGGCGGTCCGACGCCCTTCGGCTGGCACCCGCTCACGGTGGCGGGCGTGCTGGTGTTCCTCGGCATGGCCTTCGACGCAGTCGACGGGTCGCTTGCGCGCCTGACGCGCTCGACGAGCGACCTGGGTGCCCAGCTTGATTCGCTCGCGGACGTCGTGACCTTCGGCGTGGCGCCGGCGTTCATGATGCTGCGGCTGGTCAGCGTCTACTACGGGCCGGGCGAGATCATCCTCGGTCCCGACACCGGCAACCTCTACGCTCGGCTCTGCTGGTCGGTGGCGGCGATCTACATCTGCTGCACGGCACTGCGCCTGGCGCGCTTCAACGTCGAGACCGCCAGCGCCGACGAGGACGACCACCTGTGGTTCAAGGGGCTGCCGTCGCCGGGCGCGGGAGGCGCCGTGGCGAGCCTGACGCTCCTGCACCAGCACCTGGTGCTGGTCACCTGGAAGGACGAGCTGCCCGCCGGCTTCGGCCCGGCGAGCGCGCTGGCGATCCCGGCCGCGACCCTGCTCTGCGCGTTCGCGATGGTGAGCCGGGTGCGCTACCCCCACTTCGTGAACCGCTACCTGAAGGGCCGCAAGTCCGTGCCCGCCGTCGCCATCGGCCTGATGATCGTGGCCACCGCGGTGTGGTGGTTCCATGAGGCGCTTGCCATCGCGATGACCGCCTACGCCCTGAGCGGACCGGCGACCGCGCTGGTGCGACGCTCCGCGCCGGCCGGTGCGCCGCCGGCGGGAGGCACGGGCCCGGAATCGATGCGCTAGGCTTCGACGAGCCGACAAGGATCGTCGACCAATGCGCATTTCGAACTCCCTGACGTCCGGACTGCTCGCCTCCTTCCTGGTCGCGGCCGGCGCCGCCTCGATGGCCTGCGCGGGCGCACCGATGCGGAACGCCGCCCCGACGCGCGCCGCCGCGCCCGCGCGTGCCCCCGCCGACCTCGGCGCCGCCGTCCGTGCGGCGGTCGAGGCAAGCGGGCTGCGCGGCTCGACGGTGTCGGTGTCCGTGCGAGACGTCGCAAGCGGGAAGAGCGTCGCCGACGTCGACGGCGGCACCGCGATGGTGCCCGCAAGCAACATGAAGGTGCTGACCACCGCCGCGGCCCTGCACGTCCTGGGCGCGGACTGGAAGTTCCGCACCCGGATGGTGCGCGACGGCGACCGGCTGGTGGTCGTGGGCGATGGCGACCCGTCGCTCGGTGACCCGGAGTTCCTCGCGCGCATGCAGCACACCACGGCCGACGGCACGCGCCGCGCCGGGCTGAGCACTGAGCAGCTCGTCGATACGTGGGTGAACGCCGCGCGGCGCGCGGGCATCGACCGGGTGAGCGAGGTGATCGTCGACGACCGGGTGTTCGACCGGCAGTTCGTGCATCCCTCGTGGCCGGCGGACCAGCTCTCCAACAGCTACTGCGCCGAGGTTGCGGGCCTCAACTTCCACGAGAACCTGATCGGCGCGGCACTGACGCTCTCGGGCGGGCGCCCGGCCGTGTCGTCGACGCAGCCCGCGGCGCCGTGGATCAGCTTCGATCCCGGCCGCGCCACCGCCGACGGCGGCAAGCGCGCCTCGCAGACGATCGGCATCCTGCGCTCGGACGAACCGTGGCGCTTCACGCTCTCCGGGAACATGAAGGCGACGCCCGCCGAGCCGGTCAGCATCTGCGTGCAGAACATGCCGGAGTTCTTCGCCCGCTACGTGGGCGAGCGCCTGCGGCGCGCAGGCATCGCGTGCGCATCGGTGCGCGTCGCGGCGCCCGCCGACCCTGACTTCTCGGGGGACTCGGTGGGCCCCGAGATCGTGATGCCGATCGGCGAGGTGGTCCGCCGCTGCAACACCGAGAGCCACAACCTCTACGCCGAGGCCCTGCTGAAGCGCCTGGCCGCCGAGAAGCTCGGCAAGCCCGGCAGCTGGTCCGGTGGTGCACGGGCGCTCACCGCAGTGGTCGACGAGCGGCTGGGCGCGGGAATCGCAGCGAAGGCGCTGGTGGTGTCCGACGGCAGCGGCTTGTCGCGCGACAACCGCGTGGCGCCGGGGCTCGTCACGGCATGGCTTCGGTCGATCGCAAACGACGACCGCATCGCGTCGCCGTTCATCGCGAGCCTGGCGGTGGCCGGCGAGACCGGCACCGTGCGCAAGCGCTTCGACACGCTGGACACCTCGCGCGTGTTCGTCCCGTGCAAGACCGGCTACATCAACGGCACCAGCTGCCTGTCGGGGTACGTCGGCGCGCCGGGCGCGACGCCGCGCTGGGCGTTCAGCGTGATGTGCAACGACCTCACGAAGACCAAGGAGGGCGTGGCCAAGGCCAAGGCGCTCCAGGAACGCGTGGTGATGATCCTGGCGGGGGCCATGTGACGCGACTCGGGCGATGGCTGTCGCCCGGCGTCCGGTTCGAGGGCGGCGCGGCCGCATGGTTCTGCGCGCGATGCGGCTACGAATGCCGCAGCGGCGAGGCCGTGCGCTGCAGCGAGTGCGGCGCGGAAATCGATCCATCGACCGGGCGCGGACTGAGGCGCTCGGCGCCCGGGGCGCTGGCGCAGGCGCTGATGCGGGCGCCGGCGCTGCCGATGCTCGCCTGCGGGCTGATGGCAGCCGCCGCCTTGGCATGGGGCCGCTCGGTGCCGGGGGGCTACTTCCTGTGGCAGATGGTCGCCGCCGCGGCCCTGGTGCTCCTGACGGGCCTCTCCCTCCTTCGCATGCTGGTCGCCGGATTCGTGTCCAACCGCCACGGCCGGCTGGGTGACTGCGCCCGGCAGCGGGGCTGGTGGGCGGTCCCGGCGGCATGCATCGCCGCGACCGCCGTCGCGCTGTCGCCGCTTCCGCTCTACGTCGGGTTCCGGATGCGCCGCGGCGATCTGGATGCGCTGGCGGCGCGCTGGGCGGCGGGGAACATGGACGGGCTCGGCGCCTTGGAGCGCGAGTGCGCGGGCCGAGGCCTGCGGGTGAGGTTCGACGCGGACGGGAAGCCCGAGGCGCCGATCGAACTCGGGCCGGGGTTGCTGCAACCGCTCGTCCGCGACGGGGCGGAGGCAGACTGGCGCGGGTTCTCCGTCGAGGTCTCAGAGACCGGCTTCCTGTTCGAGGTCGGCGGCTACGTCTACCTGCCCGACCTGGGGGAAGACCAGGTCCCCGCGAACACCATCATCTCACCGCTCGGCGGCGGGTGGTGGCAGGGCATCGTGTGGCGTGACTGAGCGCTGAACGCCGCTCAGTCCCCGGGCCCCCAGGGGTCGACCAGCTCGAGTTCCGCCCCCTCGAAGTGGCGGCCGTTGCGCGTCGCCAGGCGTCCCCGCGCCGCGGACACGATTCCGGCGATCTGGACATCGCGGACGTCGATCGGCCGCCCACGCGCGGCGAGCGTCGAGGCGATGGATGCCGCCGCCGCGGCGGCACCTGGGTCGAAATCAAGCACCCGCCCCGCGAGGTCCTCCGCGACCACGAGCTCGAAGGCCTGACGGAGCGCCTCGCGACGTCGACCCCGCGGCATCCGCTCAAGCCCGAACTGCACCTCGAAGAGCGTGATCGACGTCGTCCAGATGGACGATGCAGGCTGCCGATCGATCCACGCAGCGACCGCCGGGTCCGGCTCGCGGCGCATGAGCGCCGAAAGCACGTTCGTGTCGAGGACGATCATCGCCGCAACGCCGCCGGCATGGCCGGGGTGCCGCGGAGTTCGTCGATCTCCGACTCGAACCCGACCTTGGCGAACCGCGCGGCGATCCGGCGGCCGACGGGCTGTTCCGCCCGACCGCCTGCCGCGACGGCAGCCCGGAGGATGAGGCGCACCTCCTCCTCCATGCTGCGGCCATGGCGCGCCGCCAGGGCGCGGAGGCGGTCGCGCACCGCCTCTTCGAGGTTTCGGACGATGATCTGGGCCACGGGTAAATGATAGCGTGCTAGCATCTGCCGGTCAAGCATAGAGCGGTGCTTCGCCGGCTCATTTCGACACGGCGGTATTTCGACGCAGCCGGGACCTCCCCCCACCCCGCCCTAGACTCCGGCCATGCGGATGGACCCGCCGGCTCTTGCGCAGGATGCGCCCGGCATCGCCTTGGCGGGCGGTGCGGCGGGAGGAGTGGCCGTGGCCGGGGCAGCGCCCGGAGCGGGCGCGCTGGACCCCCTGGTGATGGAGGACGTGCGCCGGGTGTGGGGCTTCGACGCCCTGCGGCCGCTGCAGGCCGAGGCCATCGCCGCGGGGATCGCCGGACGCGACAGCCTGGTCGTGATGCCGACCGGCGGCGGCAAGAGCCTCTGCTACCAGGTGCCGCCGCTTGCCGCGGCGCGCGGGGGCGATGCGCGGATCGACGTCTGCGTCAGCCCGCTCATCGCCCTGATGAAGGACCAGGTGGACGGCCTGCGCACGAACGGCTATCCGGCGGCCGCGCTCCACTCCGGGATGGGCGCCGACGACCGCGAGGCCGTGCGCCGTTCCGTGCGCGCGGGCGAGGTGCGGCTCCTCTTCGTCTCGCCGGAACGGCTCCTCGCCCCGGGCTTCGACACGTGGCTCGGCTCGGTCGGCGTGCGGGCGATCGCGATCGACGAAGCGCACTGCATCAGCCAGTGGGGCCACGACTTCCGGCCGGAATACCGCCAGCTCGCCCGCCTGCGCGCTGCGTTCCCGCGCGTGAGCCTGCATGCCTGCACCGCCACGGCCACCCCGCGCGTGCGCCAGGACATCGTCGCGCAGCTCGAGCTGCGCGACCCGCTGGTACTCGTCGGCAGCTTCGACCGCCCGAACCTCGTGTACCGGGTGGAACCCCGGGTGGACGGCCGGCGCCAGCTGCTCGAGGTGCTCTCGCGCCACCGCGGCGACGCGGTGATCGTCTATTGCCTGAGCCGCAAGGAAACCGAGGGCCTCGCGGAATTCCTGCGAAAGGACGGGTTCCAGGCAGGCTGCTACCACGCCGGCCTTGCCCCCGAGGAACGCCACCGCGTGCAGGAGGCGTTCGCCGAGGAGCGCCTCGACGTCGTGGTGGCCACGGTCGCCTTCGGCATGGGGATCGACCGCAGCAACGTGCGCGCGGTGGTGCACATGACGATGCCGAAGAGCGTGGAGCACTACCAGCAGGAGACGGGGCGCGCGGGCCGCGACGGGCTCGAGAGCGAGTGCGTGCTCTTCCACTCCTATGCCGACGTCGTCAAGTGGCAGTCGATCACCGAGTCGAGCGTCGCCGAGGCACGCGAGCGCGCCGAGTCCTCCGGCGCCGACGAGGAGTCGCTCGCGGCGCTCGACGACTCGCTGGCCCAGGGGCGTGCGCAGCTCGATGCCATGCAGCGGATGGCCGGGAGCGCCGTCTGCCGGCACCGGTGGATCGTGGAGCACTTCGGGCAGGCGTGGACGCCCCGCGAAGGCGGCTGCGGCGCCTGCGACGTGTGCCTCGGCGAGGTGCGGATGCTGCCGGACTCGACGACCGTGGCGCGCAAGCTCCTGAGCGCCGTGGTGCGCACGGGCCAGCGCTACGGCGCCGCGTACGTGGCCGACGTCGCGCGCGGCGCCGAGACCGAGGAGGTGGCCCGGCGCGGGCATGCATCGCTTCCCACCTACGGCGCGCTGCGCGGGGAGGACCGAAACGTGCTGGTGAACTGCGTGTTCCAGCTGGTCGAGCACGGCCTGCTCGAGCGCACCGACGGCGAGCACCCGGTGCTCGTGATCACCGCCGAGGGCCACCGCGCCCTGCGCGGCGAGGTCGAGGTGCCCCTGCGCGCCCCGCCCCGCGGCCGCGGACGCCGCCACGCCACCGCGCGCGAGGTGCACGGCGCGCACGAGGTGGACACGTCGCTCTTCGAGCGGCTGCGCGCGCTGCGGCGCGAGCTGGCCGCGCAGCGCGGCGTGCCGCCCTACGTCATCTTCAGCGACGCGACGCTCCTGGAGATGGCCGCACGCAAGCCCACGACGCTCGAGGCGCTGGCCTCGGTGAAGGGCGTGGGCGAGAAGAAGCTCGCCGACCTCGGCGAGACCTTCCTCGCCGCGATCACGTCAGGTTGAGCTCGATCTCGATCGTGCCGTTGATCTTGTCCTGGCGGATGCCGACCTTCTGCTCGCGCGCGAGCTCGAGCATCGCGAGGAACATGCCGATCGCCTCGCCGCGGGTCTTGCCGGAGAAGACCTCCTGCAGCGTCATGCGCTTCTCGGGCGCGCGCTCGAGCCGGTCGACGAGGTCGGCCTGGTGCAGCGAGATCGGCGTGTCGTCGTACTCGACGCGGTGGTCGCCGACGCGCGAGAGGTCGATCCCCGCCACGATGCGCTCGTAGGCGTCGATCAGGTCCAGGATGTGGACGTCCTCGAGGTCGAGGTCGCGCCCATCGCCCTCCTCCGCCGGGGCGCCGCGGCCGGTGACGGCCCAGCGCTGTGCATGCTGCGCGCGCAGGCGCGCGAGCTCGTCGGCGGCGCTGCGGTAGCGCTGGTAGGCCATGAGCTGCTTGACGAGCTCGAAGCGCGGGTCGGTCTCGTCGAGCGCGCCGGCGCCGGCGCCCTCGCGCTGCGCGAGCTTCTCGGCCGGGGCGAGCGTCCGGCTCTTGATCTCCACCAGCGTCGCCGCCATCACCAGGAACTCCCCCGCGACGTCGATGTCGATCGAGTCGAGGTGCTTCAGGAACGAGAAGTACTGCTCCGTGATCTCGTGGATCGGGATGTCGGCGACGTCGACCTCGGCGCGGCGGATGAGGAAGAGGAGGAGGTCAAGCGGCCCCTGGAAGCCGTCGAGCCGCACCTGGTAGTCGTCCTGCAGCGCCATGGGCGATGAGCGTACCGCGCTGCAGGGGTAGACTCACGCCATGACCGTGCCGAAGGCAACGCCCGACCGCGCCGCCGCCGAGCGGGGCGCGCCCGACGAGGCAGCGTTCCTGCGCGAGGCGATGCTCGCCGAGGCCGACGCCGTGCGCCGGGCCGCCGAGCGCGCCGCCGGAGAGGACGCCGGGCGCTGGTCCGCGGCGGTGGGCATGGTCGAGCGCTGCACCGGCCACGTGATGGTGTCCGGGATGGGAAAGAGCGGCCTGATCGGGCAGAAGATCGCCGCCACCCTGTCGAGCCTGGGCGTCCCGAGCCACTTCACCCACCCGAGCGAGGCGATGCACGGAGACCTGGGCCGGGTGCGGCCGGGCGACGTGGCCCTCCTCCTGAGCTACTCGGGCGGCACCGAGGAGGTGGTGAACCTCGCCGCCATCCTGCGCACCGACGGCATCCCGCGGATCGGGATCAGCTGCAACCACCAGACCCACCTCGCGCGCCTCTCTGACGCGCACCTGGCGATCGGCGACGTGGTCGAGGCATGCCCGATGAACCTGGCGCCGACGGCAAGCACCACCGCCATGCTCGCGATGGGCGACGCGCTGGCGCTTGCCGTGAGCCGCCGGAGGAACTTCCAGGCGGACGACTTCCGCCGCCGGCACCCGGGCGGTGCGCTGGGCGCGGGCCTGCGCGGCGTGACCGAGGTGCTGCGCTTCCGGGTCGGCGAGAACCTCTCGACCGTGCGCGAGGGCGTCTCCGTGGCCGATGCCCTCCGCACCACCGGCGACGGCCGGCGTGCCGGCGCGCTCCTCGTCGTCGACGACGCGGGGCGGCTGGTCGGGATCTTCACCGACGGCGACCTGCGGCGGCGCATGAACGAGCTGGGCGCGTCGCTGCTCGGGCGCCCCGTGCGCGACGTGATGACCGCCCGCCCGACCGCCCTGCCCGCCGACGCCCTGGTGCGCGACGCGGTGCAGCTGGTGCGCGAGCGCCGGCTCGACGAGATCCCGGTGGTCGGCCACGACGGCCAGCCCATCGGGCTGATCGACGTGCAGGACCTGGTGTCGATGAAGGTGGTCGACCTCGGCGCGTGAGCGCCGGGGGCCACACGGGCCGCACCGTCAGCCCTGCGCGCGCTTCAGTTCCTCGAGCATCCGCTTCAGCGCGCGCACGCGCAGCAGGCTGCGCACGCGGGTCACCAGCTCCAGCTTGTTGACCGGCTTGGTGAGGAAGTCGTCGCAGCCGCACTCGACGGCGCGCTCGAAGTCCCCCACCTCGTGGAGCGCGGTCACCATGATGACCACGGTGTCGCGCAGCGCGGGGTTCGACTTGATCTTCTGGCAGACCTCGAAGCCCGACATGCGGGGCATCATCACGTCGAGCAGGATCAGGTCGGGGCGGAACCGCTCGGCCACCTGCATGGCCTCGACGCCGTCGACGGCGGAGGCGATCTCGACCGGGAGCGACTCGAGGTAGGCCTGGACGAGCTCGGTGTTCTGGGGGTTGTCGTCGACCACCAGCACGCGGGAGCCGCGGATGTCGACCGGGCCCGTGCCGTCCTCGGCGAGCGCGACGGGATCGTTGGAAACGCTGTCCATGGCGGGGAATCCTACGCGAACCGCGCCGAGCGGGTCATCCGCAGAGGACGCGCGCGAGCACCTCGACGGGGTGCAGGGCCTCGCGCCCGGCGCCGTCGTGGATCTGGTGGCGGCAGCTGGTGCCGGGCGCGCACACCGTGGCGTCGGCGCGCGCACGCACCGCCGGCAGGACGCCGAGCTCGCCGATGCGCATCGAGAGGTCGTAGCGCTCCTGCGTGAAGCCGAAGCTGCCGGCCATGCCGCAGCAGCCGGTCGCGAGCACCTCGAGGTCGGCGCCGAAGTAGCGCCGCAGGATGGCCGCGCTCGACTCCGCGCCCCACAGCGCCTTCTGGTGGCAGTGCGCGTGGAGCGCGATCCTGCCGGGCGCGAACGCGGGCTTCGCCGGCCGCGCCGGGTGCGCGTCCCAGCGGCGCTCCAGGAACTCCTCGACCAGGAAGCTCGTCCCCGCGAGCGCACGCAGGCGCGTGCGGTCGACCCCCATTCGGAGCTCGAGCCAGTCGTCGCGGATGGCGCTCATGCAGCTCGGTTCGCATCCGACCACGGCCACGGCGCCCGTGCGGTCGACGGCGGCCATCAGCGCCTCGGCGGTGGCGCGGCACTCGCGCGACGCCTCGGCGAGCATGCCGGTCGAGATGAGCGACCGGCCGCAGCAGCCGAGCTGCGGCAGCTCGACGCGGTAGCCGAACGACTCGAGCAGCTCGATCGCGGCCTGCCCGACGCGCGGCTCGTTGTACATCGTGAAGCAGTCGGGGAACAGGATGACCGCCGGCGCCCCCGCCGGCGCACGGCTCCCCCGCCGCGCGTACCAGCGGTCGAGCGACTCGGCGTACGGCGGCATCGACCGGCGCGGGTCGATCCCGAGCACCCATGCCTGCACCGCGCGCACCACGGGCAGGCGGTTGGCCAGGTTCGCAAGCGGCCAGAGCCGCGAGAGCAGGCGGTTCGTGCCGCGCACGCGGCCGAAGGCGCGCGTGCGCAGCGGCACGCGGCCCGCGCGCGCGAAGCCCTGCGCGGCGTACTCGGCCTTGAGCTTCGAGATGTCGACGTTCGAGGGGCACTCGCTCTTGCAGGCCTTGCAGCTGAGGCACAGGGAGAGCGTCTCCTGCACCTCGGGGCTGTTCCAGTCGGGCGACCCGCCCTGCCCCAGCTGCCCGGTGATCGCCAGGCGCAGGTGGTTGGCGCGGCCGCGCGTCGAGTGGCGCTCGTCGAGCGTGGCCTGGTAGGAGGGGCACATGGTGACGGTGCCCTGCATCTTGCGGCAGAGGCCGGCGCCGTTGCACATCTCGACGGCGTGGCCGAAGCCATCCTCCTGCTCGTAGTCGAAGAAGGTCTCGACCTCGGGCACGGGCGCGGGACGGCCGCCGGGGGCGATGCGCAGGTCCTCGACCGGCATCTCCTCGCGGTCGACGTCGACCTTGATGCCCGGGTTCATGATGCCCTGCGGGTCCCAGATGGCCTTGATGGCCGCGAGCGCGCGGCAGATCGGCTCGCCGAAGTAGCGCTTCTGGAGCGCCGTGCGCGAGCGGCCCGAGCCGTGCTCGCCGCTCAGCGCCCCGCCATGACGAACGACGAGGTCGGTCACCTCCCGGCCGATCTCGACCATGCGGCGGCGGTCGTCCGGGTCGGTGAGGGCGAGCATCGGGCGGATGTGCAGGCAGCCGACGCTCGCGTGCGCGTAGAAGCTTGCCCGCGTGCCGTGGCGCGCGAGGATCTCCTTGAACTCGCGGATGAAGCCCGGCAGCTTCGCCGGGTCGACCGCGGTGTCCTCGACGAACCCGAGCGGCTTGCGCACGCCCGGCACGCCGTGCAGGAGCGGCTCGCCCGCCTTGCGCAGCTTCCACGCCTCGGCCATGCGGCGGGCGTCGACGTACTGCTCCATGGGCTGCGCCGGCAGTCGGGCGCGCAGGTCGGCGAGCTTCGCGTCGACCTCCTGCGCCGACTGGCCGAAGTACTCGACGTACATGACGGCCCCGAGCGGGCTGCCCGCCGGGCGCGGCATCAGCTCGACGTAGGAGGCGTACTCGCGGTTCTCGCGGGCAAGGTCGATGATGACGTCGTCGATCAGCTCGACCGCGGCCGGGGCCGTCGCGATCATCGCGGCAAGCGCCGCCAGCGCGTCGTCCACCGTGGCGAAGCCCATGATCGCGAGGCCCTTCGCCTTCGGGGTGGGCACCAGCTTGACTTCGGCGCCGACCACCGTGCACAGGGTGCCCTCGGAGCCGCACACGAGGTGGGCGAGGTTCACGCGGTCGAACGTGCCCGGCGTCGAGCGCTCGAGCTGGTCCAGGAAGAGGTCGAGGTTGTAGCCGTCGACGTGGCGGAGGATCCGCGGGAAGCGCGCGCGGATCTCCTCGCGCAGCGGCAGCACCACGTCACGCATGCGCTCGGCGATCCGCCGCTGCGCGGGGTCGCGCTCGCACGCACCCTCGGCCAGGCGGTGCACCGAGCCGTCGGCGAGCACCACGTCGAGGGCGTGGAGGTTCTCCACCGTGCGGCCGTACATGATGCTGCGCATGCCGGCCGAGTTGTTGCCGATCGCGCCCCCGACCGCGTTGTGGGTCGAGGTGGCCGGGTCGGGCGCGAACATGAGCCCGAGCGGCGCCCGCTCCATGTTGAGGCGCTCGAGGACCACGCCCGGCTCGCCCCAGGCCCGGCGGCCCGCCGCGTCGCCCGAGGGCACGCGGCGGCAGTGGGCGCCGAGGTCCACCACCACCGCGGCGTTCACCGTCTGCCCGTTCAGGCTCGTGCCGCCGCCGCGCGGCAGCACGGGGACGCCGTGTCCCGCGCACCACTGCACCACGCGGACCGCCTCGTCCACGTCCTGCGGCACCACCGCCAGGAGCGGGTCGACCTGGTAGATGCTGGCGTCGGTGGCGTAGAGCAGGCGCTCCGCGCGCGAGACCCGCACGTCCCGACAGCCAAGCGAGGCGAGCGCACCGGCGATCCGGGCGCGCGCCTCGCTGTGGCGACCGTCGAGCTGCGGGAGCGGGATCACTTCGCGCCGAGTGCCTTGTTCACCTCGGCCGTGAGCATCGCGCCCATGTCGGCGCTGTAGCCCATGTGCGAGGAGACCAGCTTGCCGTCGGGACCGATCACGATGCAGGCGGGGATGCCCTTGAAGCCGTACTGCTCGATGAGCTTCGCCTCGGGGTCGAGGGCGACCTGCATCGAGTACTTCTGCTTCTCCCACCACTCGCCGACCTTCTTGCGCAGGGCCTCGCCCTTCTCCTGCTCCCAGACGTTGACCGGGAGCACGACGACCTTGTCGTTGGACTTCATGTCGTCGGCGAACTTCTGCAGGAGCGGAAGACCCTTGCGGCACGGCCCGCACCAGGTGGCCCAGAAGTCGATGACCACGACCTTGCCCTTCATCGCGGCGAGGTCGATCGTCTTGCCGTCGAGCGTCTCGAGCATCGAGACGGGCGCAACGTCGCCGACCTTGACCTTGGTCTCGGGCTCCTCGGCCTCGGGCGGTGCGGCGAAGAGTTCCTCGACGCCGGACGCCGCGGTGCGGGTGCCGGCGCTGAAGGCGATCGGGGCCTTCGGGGCGCCCAGAACCGGGTTGAGCGCCACGTCGAAGCCGATCTTGAACTCCGCGGGCAGGCCTTCCGGCGTGAACACGACGGAGACGCCCTTCACCATGCTCGACTTCGGGTCGAGGCTCACCACGCCGTCGGCGCCGTTGGTGCCGATCAGCACTTCCTGCATGCCGTTGCGCTCGCGGAAGCCCTTGACGGCCATGCCTTCCATCCCGCCGAGGGCGAAGGCCTCGACCACCGGGCGGCCCGGCAGCGGCTGGCGCAGCGCCAGGTCCGGCGCCGGCAGCGAGAACCCGGGCAGCAGCTCGCCCAGGGTGGCGTGCGCGTTGGTGGCGATCTTCTTGGTGAGGTACTTGTCGGCCGGCTGGTCGGGCACGAAGTAGACGCTGTCGCCGACGGCCATGATCTGCAGGCTGCCCATGCGCACGTCCATGTCGTTGCCCTTGCCGAAGGCCATCTCGATGGTCTCGTTCTGCTCGCCGTCGGGCATGCGCACCGTGATGGCGGCGCGGTCGGTCATCTCGGGCGCGGCCTGGTAGGCCTTCTGCGCGGCATCAAGCGCCGCGGTGCCCTTGGCCACCTGGTCGGCGCCCTTCTCGGCGTCGGTCCATCCCTCGGCGGGGCTCTTCACGGCGGGCTTCGGAGCGGCGGCCGGCATGAGGGGCATGCCACGGACGGGCGGGACGGCGCCGTCCTGCGCGAGGACCGGGGCGGAGAGGGCGAGGACGAGGCCGGCGGCGGCCGTGACGTGGGTGCGCATGGAGGCTCCTGGCAGCGAGTCCCGCGGGCGGTCACGTCCGCGCGCCGGGCTCGGCGGGAAAGTGTACGCACGCCGCGGCCGCCGCATGGGCAACCGACGGGGCCAGTTCCGCCAGCGGTTCCAGCACGAACGCCCGCGCATGCATGCGCGGGTGCGGCACCGTGAGCCCGGGGACGTCGATCGCCGCCGGGCCGCCCGGCACCGCATCGCCCCATGCCAGGAGGTCAAGGTCGAGCGTGCGCGGGCCGAAGCGCACCTCCTGGGTGCGGTCGCGGCCGCGCTCGCGTTCGATGGCCAGGAGCGCCAGGAGCAAGGCACGCGGCGCGAGCGTCGTCTCGACCTCGGCGACGGCGTTCAGGTACGGCCCCTGCCCCGGCGGGCCGACGGGATCGGTCTCGCGGACGGACGATCGGCGCACGCGCTGCACGCCCGGGACGCGTGCGATGGCCTCGAACGCATGCGCGAGGTGCGCGTCACGGTCGCCGACGTTGGAGCCAAGCGCGACCCACGCCACCACGGGCGCGCACGGCGGCGCATCCGGATCGATCGGCCGCGGCGCGGGCCGGCTCACGCGCGCTCCCAGATGAGCGGCGCGTCCTCCCCGCGGAGCGTCCACCGCGCCAGCTGGAGCGCCGCCTTCGCGGCACGGTCGCGCACGATGTCGCGCGGACCGGGGAACTCGAAGCGGCGTGCGCGCGTCTCGCCGGTGGAGGCATCGTGCACGGCAATCCACACGGTGCCGACGGGCTTTCCCTCGACCGCGCCGCCCGGCCCCGCAATGCCGCTCACCGCGATGCCGAGCGTGGCGCCGGCGCGCGTGCACGCACCCGCCGCCATCGCCGCGACCGTCTCCGCGCTGACCGCCCCGTGGCGCGCGAGCACCTCGGGCGCCACGCCGACCTCCGAGGTCTTGAGCGCGTTCGAATAGGTGATCCACCCGCCGGGGAAGCAGTCGCTCGAGCCGGCGACCGCGGTGAGCATGCCGCCGATCAGGCCGCCCGTGCAGCTCTCGGCGACCGTGACCGTGCGGCGCCGCGCGCGGCATTCATCGAGGAGGGCCGAGGCAAGCGATGCACCGTCCGTGCCGAAGGCGTAGGGCGCGGCGATCGAGGCACATGCCTCCGCCTCCTCGGCCGCACGCCGCGGGGCGTCGGGGCCGCGCGCCACCACCTGGATCGAGACGATGGAGCCGCTCGCCGTCGTGCCGACTGCCGGCTCGCGGTCGCGGGCCATGCGCGCACCGAGGCGCTCGGCGAGCGAGCTCTCGCCCATGCCGTAGGTGCCGACGGTGCACTTCGCAAGGGCCGGCGCCCCCGCGGGCCGCACCGCCGGCAGCACGTCGCCTTCGAGCATCGGCACCATCTCGCGCGGCGGCCCGGGCAGGCACCACGTGCGGCATGCGCCGATGGCCGCGGCTAGCCCGGGCGCGGTCCCGCCCGGGTTGCGGATCGCGCGTGCGCCGCGCGGACGCATCGCCTGGCGCAGGTTGATGGCCGCCATCGTGCGGCCGCGGCCGGCAAACCATGCCTCGAGGTCGGCGCGCGACTGCGGGTCCTCGACCATGGGCGCGCCGCCGTCGCAGAGGTCATTCAGCGCATCGCGCGTCAGGTCGTCGTCGGTCGGGCCGAGGCCGCCCGTCGAGACGAGGACCGCGCACCCCGCGGCGAGATCGCGCATGGCGGCCGCGATCGCGGCGCGGTCGTCGCGCACGGTACGGTGCTCGACGACGTCGAGGCCCGCCTCGCGCAGCGCCTCCGACACCGTGCGCCCGTTGGTGTCGAGCGTGGTGCCGAGGACGAGTTCGTCGCCGATCGAGAGGACCGCGGCGCGGGGAGCAGTCATCCGCCGGTCTCCCGCGAGATCGCGATCACCTCGCGCATGCGCGCGGCGACCTGCTCGGCGAACATGCGGCGCAGGACGTCCGCGGGCGAGTCGAGCCGGTTCCAGAGGCCGGCGTCGGCCCACTTCCCGCGCAGCCAGCCGTCGCGCACGGCGGCGAGGTTCGCGGGGGTGTCGAGGACGAGCGTCGCCCCGCCGGGCGCGGGCACCGCGGGCATCGCGTCGAAGGCCTCGAGCATGCGGCGAAGCTGCGGGTCGCGCGCCTCGTCGGCGCGCAGGACCGTGCCGTCGCGCGGGTACGCCGGGTGCGCCGCCACCGCGGCCCAGGCCTCGCGGGCCAGCGACCGGCAGTCGATCGCCATCGCCACGAAGAGGGGCGCCACGAAGCTCCGAACGTTCGGGTCCGGGTTCGGGATCGCCCGCGCGATCTGCCACGGGTCGACCTGGTCGATGAACCGCGCGCGGTCCGCCGCGTGCACGGCGCGGCTCGCCGGGATGCGGCGCAACGCGTGCATCCGAGGGCCGCCCTCGGCGCCGACCGGGTACTGCCAGAGGCGCTGGCCTTCCGGGGACAGGACGAACTCGATGAAGCGGCGCGCCGTCTCCGGGTGCGGCGCACCTCGCAGCATGGCGATCGGGTCGGGGTCGATCGCCGTCATGCCGACCGGGTCCATGTAGCCCACGCGGTCGGGCGAACCGCCGTCGGCCACCACCTGCTGCTGGTAGCGGCCGTAGAAGTCGATGCAGAGGGCGATCGCGGCCTCGCCCTGCGAGACCTCGATGGGTGCGCGCGTGGCGCTGGCCGACACGCTGCGCGCGTTGGCCGCGGCGCGGCGGAGGATCGCCCATCCGCGCAGCCACCCCTCGCGGTGCAGGATGGTCTCCATGGCGGTGGCGACGCTGCCGCTCTGCGCCGGGTTCACCATCGCCACCTGGCCCTGAAGCCGCGGGTCGGCAAGTGACGCCCAGCCCGCGGGTGCCGGCACGCCGAGGCGGTCGAGCGACTCGCGGTTCCACACGATGCCGAAGGCGCTGAGCGCCGCGCCGAACCAGTAGCCGTCCGGGTCGCGCATCGGCCGGCCGCCGACGTCGTTGTCGCCGTAGACCGAGGCGAGGAACGCGGGATCGAGCTCGACCGGCGCAAGCACCGACGCCGAGCGGCGCTCGCCGCGCACCTCGACCGACATCGGCTTCTTCAGCTGCTCGAACTCGTAGGTGCCGCCGCCGAAGAAGAGGTCGGCGCTGCCGCCCACGGGCACGCCGTCGCGCAGCGCGGCGACGGTGCTTGCCTCCAGGATCTTCCGGATCTCGCTGGTGCCGCCGGGGGTGTTCCAGATGACGCCGGCGGGGGCGCCGAAGCGCGCCTGGTGCCAGCGCGCGAAGCCGTCGCCGAACTCCTGGCGGATCTGCTCGTTGTGCGGCGTGATGACGATCACCTTGGCGGCACTGGGCGGCGGCACCGCGACGTCGCGGCGCGCGATCACCGGCACCGCAACGAGCGCCGCAAGCAGCGCGCCCAGGAACGCGCCGAGCGCCCAGCCGCCCTTCATGCCCGCACCCCGAGGCCGGCGGAGATCTCGTCGCGGAAGCGCTCGGCCGCGCGGCGCACCGCGCCGGTCCAGTCGCGCTCGCCCGCGTCGAAGGCGTAGATCACCGAGCGGCTGGCGGTGACGAGCGCCCCGCGCCCGTCGGCATGGAAGCACGGCAGCACGTCGTCGACGCCCCCGCCCTGCGCCCCGTAGCCCGGCACCAGGAAGGGCTGTGCCGGCATGCGCGCCCGCAGCGCCGCGGCATCGGCGCGCGTGGTGGCGCCGACCACGGCCCCGAGGGCGCTGAAGCCGCCCCCGCCGACATGCGTTGCTCCCGCCGCGGCCACCAGGTCCGCGACCGCTTCCGACACCGTGCGGCCGTCGGCGAGGCGAAGCGACTGCAGCGCGTCGCCCGAGGGGTTCGACGTGCGCACCAGCGCGAACGCACCGTGGCCCGGCGCCAGGAACGGCGTGATCGAGTCGGTGCCGAGGTACGCGCTCACCGTGGTCCAGTCGGCGGCGAACGGCCCGCGCGCCGAGGCGGCGTAGTGGTCGGCGCTGACGCCGATGTCGCCGCGCTTGAAGTCGAGGATCACCTCGAACCCCGCGGCCGCGGCGTGCGAGAGGACGCGCGCGATCGCGGCCGCGCCGGCCGGGCCGTGTCGCTCGAAGCAGGCGGCCTGCACCTTGACCGCGGGCGCAATGCCGCGCACGGCGTCGAGGACGCCGATCGAGAAGCGCTCGACCGCCTCGGCCGCGGCCGCGTCGCCCGATGCGGGCCGCAGCGACGCCGGCAGCTTCTCGGCGACGGGATCGAGCCCGACGCAGATGGGCGCCCCCGCGCGCGCGATGCGGTCGAGGAGTCGGTCGGCGGCGTGTCCGGCATCGGCCATGGGCGCGCGAGTCTAGGGTCCGGCGGCCACCGGGCCAGACCTAGACTGCCCGCGATGGACGCGACGGCGCCGACGCCCCGCCCGGTGCACCTCGACCTCGACCGCGCGCGCGGCCTGGAGGTGACGTGGGACGACGGGGTCCGCAGCTTCTATCCCGTGGCGCACCTGCGGCGCGCGAGCCCCAGCGCCGACGCGAAGGCGCTGCGCGAGGAGATGGCGCGCAACCCGCTCACCGTGCTGCCGGCCGGCCGCGCGGCCGGGCCGCTGACCGCGGTGGACGCCGAGCTCGTCGGCAACTACGCCATCCGCATCCGCTTCAGCGACGGCCACTCGACCGGCATCTTCAGCTGGTCGTACCTGCGCTCGATCGACCCGGGCGCCGGGAAGGCCACCGCGTGAGCGTGCGGCTCCCGGACATGCAGCCGGCGCCCGGCCTCCGCCCCCCCGCGGGCATCGAGGTGCCGCACCCGCGGCCCTTCGCGCTCCGGCTGCGCGCCGGAAGCGACGAGACCAGCCGCACCGTGGCGCACGTCAGCAACGTGGAGTACGTGCGCTGGCTCGACCGCGCCGCCGAGCTGCATGCCGATGCCGCGGGATTCACGCGCGCGTCGATGGCGGCGGCCGGCCACATGTGGTTCGTCGCCCGCCACGAGGTCGACTACGAGTCCGAGGCGTTCCCCGGCGACGAGCTGGTCGCCTTCACGTGGGTGCGCTCGATGGGACGCACCACCAGCTGGCGCGACACGGTGGTGGCGCGCCCGGACGGGCGCATCGTCTGCTCGGCCGCGACGCGGTGGGCGCTCGTCAACCTGTCGACGCGCCGGCCGATGCGGATCCCCGAGGCGATGGCCGCGGCGCTCGAGCCGCTGGAGCGGAGCGGATGCACCTCGCCCTCGTGATCGACCCCGACCGGCTGGTGCAGGACGGCGCTGCCCTGCAGCGCCTGGCGGTGGCGCTCGTCTCCGAAGGCGTGCGCGTACGACGCGTGCTGCCGACCGGGCGCGACGACGCGCCGCTCGCGCGGCTCATCCCGGTCAGTACCTACGACTTCGCGGGGTCGCCGCTCTTCCGTGCGTCCCGGCTGGGCGCCCTCAGCTCGGAGCTTGAGGAGGACAAGCCCGACGCCTTCGTGAGCTTCGGGCCCCGGGCCTTCGAGGCGGCCGCTGAACTTGCCCGCGACCTCGATGCCGGGCTCATCGCCATGGTGTCGACCGCGCGCGAACTGGACGCGACGCCGCTGCGGCGCCATGCCGACCGGCTCGATCTCGTGGGTGCCTCGACGGGGCCGGTGGCACTTCGGGCCACGCGCGTGGTGGGCGACGAACTGACCACGGTGCTTCCGCTCGGGGTCGCGACGCCGGACGGCGGGCGCACGCCGGCCCCGCCCGCCGAGGGCATCGCGATCGCCGGCCCGGCACGCGACGACGGTGCCTACCGCGCCGTGTTCTCCGCGATCGCCTCGCTCATGCCCACGATGCCCGACCTGCAGGTGGCGATCGAGCTGCCGCCTGGGCACGACCCGAAGCTCTGGACCCTGGCGCGCGAGCTGCGCGTGCAGCGCGTGCTGAACGGCGTGACGAGCCTGGAGTCGATCCGGCCGCTGGCGCTCGCCTGCGGCGTGGTGGCGCTGCCGGAGGCGGCCGGCGGCACGCGGTCGATCAGGTGGTCGGCCATCGGGTCCTCGAGCGCCACCACGCAGCGACCCATCGCCATCGCTTCCAGCACGATCGACCGCGTGCCGCCGACCGCTTCCGGCAGCGCCACCACGCCGCAAGCGAGCGCCAGCGGCCGGATCGACTCCAGGCTCGTGACGCCGTTCAGCACGCGCTGCACGCGTAGCTCGCGCGCCAGGGTCCAGAGCTTCGGGTCGTGCCCAGGTGGCAGCTCGATCGCCACCTGCAGGTCGGGCATCGTGGGCATGACCCGAAGCTCTGGACCCTGGCGCGCGAGCTGCGCGTGCAGCGCGTGCTGAACGGCGTCACGAGCCTGGAGTCGATCCGGCCGCTGGCACTCGCCTGCGGCGTGGTGGCGCTGCCGGAAGCGGTCGGCGGCACGCGGTCGATCGTGCTGGAAGCGATGGCGATGGGTCGCTGCGTGGTGG
>JBJTJU010000092.1:0-3012 GCA_046096165.1 Phycisphaerales bacterium
CTCGAGCGCCGGGTCGAACTCGACCGGGAAGCGCTGGCGGTGCTTGGCGAGCTTGAGGCCGTGCCGGCTGAACGCCTTCAGGATGGCGCGGCACGCATAGGTGCTGAACTTGAAGCCGCGGCCGCAGTCGAACTTGTCGACCGAGCGCATCAGCGCCATGTTCCCCTCGCCGATCAGGTCGGGGTAGTCGCCTTCCGGCAGGCGCACGCGCTTGGCCATGGCCAGGACCAGCGCCAGGTTGGTCTCGGCGATCTGGTCGCGCAGCTGCGCGGCGGTGCGGTGCCAGCGCAGCGCCTCGCGCGCGGTGGCCGCGTCCGGGCTCTTCCCGCGCAGCGACCGCTGGATGCGGTGCAGGCGGTAGCGCGCGAAGTTGTACTGCATGAAGATCACCCGCTCCTGGGCCGCGGTGAGGATCACTCCCTCATAGCGGCGAGGCTGGGTGGTGCCGATCTCGTCCATCATCGGCCGGTACCACGTCACCGTGGGCTTCGGCACCGCAGGCGCCTGCTCGAAGATGCGCCGCTCCGCGCCGGCCTTGTGGAAGTCCGGGTGGTCCATGAAGTCCACCTCGTCGGCGAGGATCCGGGCGGCCTCGTCGATGTCGTGGCGCGACGTCCGTCCGAGGGCGCGTCGGGCGGGGGCCAGGGTCTTCGAGAGGACCTTCATCTCGGGCATGGCGAGCACTCCTCGCGGTTGGGGCGCCGGTGCGCCGTCCGTGTCTTCCTACGAGGCTCGTTCGCCGCCCGTTCGCACTGGATTCACAAAAGAATGAAATCAAGGAATCATCATCCGGGATTCGGGCTCTCGGCAGCCGCGTCAGCGCCCGGGGCGGCCGAGCCCGCCCAATGACAACCACGCGCCGCTCATGAAGAGCAGCGCGCGATTATTGGTCAGTATGTCGCCAACCCCGCGGCGCGGGGCGCGGTCACTCCGGCGTGCCGCCGGACATGTCGTAGACCCATGCGTCGCCGGCGCGGTCGAATTCCTGCACCTCGCCCGCCTTGAAGAAGAGCGAGAGCTCGCGGGCCGCGGCCTCGGGGCCGTCGGAGCCGTGGATCAGGTTGAAGCTGTTGGAGACGCCGAAGTCGCCGCGGATGGTGCCGGCGGCGGCCTTCGAGCCGAACGTCGCGCCCATCATGCTGCGGCAGATGGCGACCGCGCCATTGCCGCGGATGCCCAGGACCATGACCGGGCTCGAGGTCATGAACTTCACCAGGCCCGGGTAGAAGGGCCGGGAGACGTGGTCCTTGTAGTGCTGCGCGGCCAGCTCGGGCGTGATCCGCATCAGCTTCGCGCCCACCACCTGGAGGCCCTTGTCCTCGAAGCGGCTGATGATGCGGCCCATGAGGCCGCGCTGGACGGCGTCGGGCTTGAGGATGATGAGGCTGGTTTCCATGGTGTCTCCGTGGTCGGTGGCGAGGGGCGCGGATGATAGCGAAATTGCCCTGCGGGGAGGGGGGTTTCGCCGATGCTGCTACCGTAGTTGCCCCGCCCGGCGCCCGCCCGGCAGGCATGGAGGCCCCGACGAATGACAGCCAAGGAAGCCGTTGCGATGGCTGAGCCGCGCAGGAAGAAGACCGCACCCCGGGCCGACGCCGAGAGCATGGCCGCGCGCCAGCGCGACATCTCGGTCAGCGAGTTCTTCGCCAAGAACCGCCACCTGCTCGGCTTCGACAACCCGCGCAAGGCCATGCTCACCACCGTCAAGGAGGCGGTGGACAACTCCCTCGACGCGTGCGAGGAGGCGGGCATCCTGCCCGAGATCGCCGTCATCGTCGAGGACCTCGAGCCCGGCCGGCCGGCCACGGCGAAGAGCTCGCGCTACCGCGTCACCATCGTCGACAACGGCCCGGGCATCGTCCGCAAGCAGGTGGAGAACATCTTCGGGCGACTGCTCTACGGCTCGAAGTTCCATCGCCTCAAGATGAGCCGCGGCCAGCAGGGCATCGGCATCAGCGCCGCCGGCATGTACGGCCTGATCACCACCGGCCGCCCGATGGAGATCTTCACCAAGCCGAAGGCGGGCCAGCCGACCCACCACATCGAGCTGGCAATGAACACCAAGACCAACCGGGCCGAGGTCACCTTCGACAAGGAGGTGAAGGACTTCCCGCCGCGGCGGTTCCGCGAGCTGAGCTCCGGCACGCGCGCGCTCGCCGAGCAGGGTGGCTTCCTGACCGAGGCGGGGTTCCCCACCGGCACGTCCGTGAGCATCGAGCTCGACGGCAAGTACCAGAAGGGCCGCGGCTCGGCCGACGAGTTCCTGGAGCTCACCGCGATCGCCAACCCGCACGCACGCATCGTCTTCGTGCCGCCCTCGCGCGTCACCGAGGACGAGGAGCCCGACGTGCTCGCCGCGGCCGAGGCCACCGCGGCCGCGAAGGCGACGGTCACCACCGAGACCAACGGCGTCATCGTGTTCCCGCGCGGCGTGCAGGAGCTGCCCCCGGAGACGCAGGAGATCCAGCCTCACCCGAAGGGGATTGAGCTCGGCATCCTGCTCCAGATGCTGAAGGACTACGAGCTTGCCGAGAAGGGCGGCACGCTCTACTCGTTCCTGCAGGACCGGTTCTGCCGCGTGAGCGCGGCCACCGCGAGCTCCATGTGCGAGGCGATCGGCGTCACCAGCCGCACCAAGGCCGGCGCGATCGAGCCCCCGCAGGCGGAGAAGCTCTACAAGGTCTTCCAGGAGTCGAGGCTCGCGCCGCCGCCCACCGACTGCCTCGCGCCGATCGGCGTGCGCCAGCTGCTCGCCGGCATGCTCAAGGGCGTGCGCGCCGAGTTCTACGCGGCGTCGAGCCGCTCGGCCGAGGTCTACCGCGGCCGGCCGTTCCAGATCGAGGCGGCAATGGCCTTCGGCGGCGAGCTGCCGGCCGACGAGCCCGCGCGCGTCATCCGCTTCGCCAACCGCGTGCCGCTCCTCTTCCAGCAGAGCGCGTGCTCGAGCTTCAAGGCGGTGGTCGAGACCGCGTGGAAGAACTACGCGCTCCAGCAGCCGCGCGGCAGCCTGCC
>JBJTJU010000093.1:0-13552 GCA_046096165.1 Phycisphaerales bacterium
GCCGGGCGGTTCCAGCCCGAGTCGATCCACTGCCGGCGGCGCGCAAGCTCGACGCGCGCCTCGTAGGTCTTGCTGAGGTCGGTGCCGTCGGAAAGTGCGATCAGCCCGTGCAGCGCGTCGTCGTTCGTGACCACCATCTGCGACTGCAGCGAGTCCAGGAACTCGATCTCCTGCTCCGAGCGCGGGAATTTCTCGACCGCGCTGTCCTCGACACGCGAGCGCTCGCACCCGGCGGCCACAAGCGCCGCGGCGAGCACGGCGATGCATGCACGCGACGGCGTGGGCACGGTCCGCTCAGAAGGCATAGGTGACTCCCACGTAGAAGAACTGCCGCGGCTCGTCCTCGGTGGCGCCGAAGACCGCGTTGTTCGGGACGAAGAGGCCGTAGCGCAGGCTCATGTTGACGTCGCTGTAGATGCGCCAGTCGACGTTGAAGTCATACTCGCTGCCCACCACGTTCGAGCCGCCCAGCGTGGTCGGCACAGAGATGGGCGCATTCGCGTCCCAGCGCACGTACATGAACGCATTGACGCTGATGCGGGTGTCGCCGAACATCTCGTTGCCCTTGAAGGGGCTGGCCGAGAGCGCCAGCGAGGGGATGAGCATGTTGGCCGGCTGCGGCGCCAGCACCAGGCCGGTGTTGATGTAGCCGAGCGAATTGAAGGACGTGTCCGTGTGGCCGGGCGCGATGCCGCCGTAGGTGTTGCCGGAGTCGAGCCGATACGCCGACCCCGAGCCCGCCAGGAGCTGGAAGTCGACGCGCGCGTCGGTGGTGTCGCGCGCCAGCCACGTGAGGCCGGCAAGGCCCGCCTGCGCCAGCACCGGCGTCGTGTACTGCGGCTGCTCGAGCTGGTCGGGCGGCAGCGACGGATCGTGCTTGATCGAGTCGGTGTAGGTGGTGCCGGTCTCCAGCGCGAACTCGGCGCGGTAGAGGAGGTCCGGGCCCAGGGCGCCGTTGGCGCCGACGCCCCAGTACTGGCTGTCGTAGCCGAACTCGGTGCTTGCCTGGAACGCGGGCGGCACGCCCGGCGGCAGGTCGGCCACCTGCCCCGCGTTCTGGTCGAACTGCGCGAGGTAGAAGAAGTACGGCACGTGCTCGCCGAGCTGCAGGTCGAGCTTGGCGCCGAGGTAGAGCCGTGCCGTGTCGTTGTCGTAGCCCGGGCGCGACGTGTCCCAGTCGACCGTGTCGCTTCCCGAGGTGAGGCCCACCAGTCCCTGCCACGCGAAGGGCCCGACCGAGACGTCCGCCGTCGCGGCGTACATGTATTCCGCGAGGGTGAGGCCGGAGGCCCAGAAGATGAACTGCCGGCCGACGCGCGCACGCGCCGACCACGACGGCGCCACGCCCTCCTGGGTGGCCACCCAGTTCCCGAGGTCGACCTCGGCCCAGTAGATCTCGCCGATCGGGTTCTGCCAGCCCTCGCCGCTCGGCGCGAAGTCGCCGATCGTGTTCCAGTCGTTGTACTGGAACCGCAGCCGGCCGAAGAAGCGCAGGTAGCCGTCGAGCTCGACGCGGCCGTAGAGGCGCAGGTCGTAGTTGCTCAGGTACTGCGCCGTGCTGGTGGCGTCGTCAATCGCGTTGAAGCCGTAGCGGAAGTAGCCGCCCACGTCGACGAGCAGGCGCTCGGCGATCGGCGTGTTGCCGAAGTACTGGCGGCGGTACTCGGCGTCCTGCACGTTGAGGAGCCGCTGCAGCTCGGTGCCGGGATCGTTCATCGGCCGCATCGACGCGGCGAGGTCCGCGGGGCTCTGCGCGGCGGCGATGGAGGCAGGCAGCGCCACCACGGCCGCCGCGAGGACGGACGCGCGACGGGTGCCGGCATCGGCCGCGATTCGACGCACACGCGGGAGGCTAGCCGAACCACGGGCGCTCCTGCCGCGGGGTAGGCTTGCGCGCATGGACCTCGTCGTGGTCGGCACCGGAGACGCGTTCTCCGCGCGGCGCTTCGGCAGCTCCGCGGTGCTCTTCGCGCCGCGGGGCCAGGTGCTGGTCGACGTGCCCGACGGGATCATGCGCGCGCTCGCGAATGCCGCGAAGCACAGCGGCCGCGACATCGGCCCGGCGACGATCGGCGACATCCTGCTCACGCACCTGCACGGCGACCACGCGGGCGGGCTCGAGTCGCTCGGCTTCTGGCGCTGGCTCGAGCACCGACGCAGCGGGCTGGCGAAGCCCAGGCTCCACACCCACCGTGCCGCGGCGGCGCGGCTCTGGGAACGGCTCGCCCCCGCGATGGACCAGGGCGGCACGGCGCGCCTCGACGACTACTACGACCTGCACGTCCTGCCCGAGGGCGGCACGGCCGACGTCGCGGGCCTCACGGTCCGGCACCGGATGGGCATCCACCGCGTACCCTCGTGCGGCTTCCTGGTGTCCGACGGGACGCGGACGCTCGGCTGGAGCGGCGACACGGCCTGGGACCCGGGCCATGTCGAGTGGCTCTCCGCCGCGGACCTCGTCGTGCACGAGACGAGCCCCGCCCCGGAGCACACGCCCGTCGAGCACCTGAACGGCCTGCCGGAGGCGCTGCGCCGGAAGATGGCGCTCATCCACATGGGCGACGGCTTCGACCCCGCCACGACCACGATCCGGGTCCTGGCCGACGGCGAGCTGCTGCGCGCCTGACGCCGGTCAGCGGCGGTCGCCGATCGCCACCCACTCCTGTCCGTGCGGGCCGGTGTACTCGGCCATCGGGCGGATCAACCGGTTGGTCTCGAGCTGCTCCATGCAGTGCGCGGTCCAGCCGCTGATGCGGCTGATCGCGAACATGCACGTGAAGAGGTCGAGGTCGATGCCGATCGAGTGGTAGGTGGTGGCGCTGTAGAAGTCGACGTTGGGGTAGATCCCCTTCGCGGCCACCTCGGCCTTCATGATCTCCTCGATCCGCGTCGACATCTCGTACAGGCGCTCGTTGCCGGTGTCGGTGGCGATGCGCTTGGCGAAGGTCTTCAGGTAGCCCGCGCGCGGGTCGTAGGCCTTGTAGACGCGGTGGCCGAAGCCCATGATGCGGTCCTTGCGCGCGAGGCGGCCGCGGACCCACGGCTCGACGTTCTCCATCGAGCCGATCTCGTTGAGCATGTGCATCACCTCCTCGTTGGCGCCGCCGTGGAGCGGGCCCTTGAGGGTGCCGATGGCGGTGGTGATGGCGCTGTACATGTCGCTCAGCGTGCTGATGGTGACGCGGGCGGCGAAGGTGCTCGCATTCAGGCCGTGGTCGGCGTGCAGCACCAGGCACACGTCCAGGGCGCGGGCGACCGCGTCGGTCGGGCGGGCGCCGTTGAGCATCCACAGGAAGTTCGTCGCCAGGTTCATCGACGCGTCCGGGCGCACCATCGGCTTGCCCTTGCGGTGGCGGTCGAAGGCCGCGACGATGGTGGGGGTCTTCGCGAGCATCCGCAGCGACTTGCGGCGATTGGCCTCGGCGGTGCTGTCGTCTGCCTCGGGGTCGTGCATGCCGAGCGCCGAGACCAGCGTGCGCAGCATGTGCATCGGGTGCGCGGTGCGCGGCACGGCGCGGACCATGTCCCACATCGCCGGCGGCAGGTCGTACTCGGCGCGCAGCTCGGCCTCGAGCGCGGAGAGTTCCGCGCGCGTGGGCAGGCGGCGGTTCCACAGCAGGAAGACCACCTCCTCGAACGACGCGTTGCGCGCCAGGGTGTCGATGTCGTAGCCCACGTACTCGAGGATGCCCTTGGCGCCGTCGATGAACGAGCACTGCGTCTCGGCGGCGATGGTGTTGGCAAGTCCCTTGTCGAAGACGGGCGCGGCGGTCATCGGTCGTTCTCCTGTGCGTTCGGTCGCGTGCGGGTGGAGTCCCCTAGTCTATGCCTGCCGCCATGATCCCGATCGGCACGGACCAGGACGCCAAGCGCCGCCCGGTGGCCACGATGGCCATCGTGCTGGTGACCGCCGTGGCCCACCTGGCCGCGCTCGCGGCGGGGCGCGCATCGGACGACGCGACGGTCGAGCTGGTCATGCGCTGGGGCCTGAGCCGCACGGCCTTCGAGTGGTGGCAGCCGGTCACCTACCTCTTCATGCACGACCCCGGCAGCCCGTGGCACCTGGTGGGGAACATGATCTTCCTGTGGACCTTCGGCTCGGCGGTCGAGGGCCGGATGCGGCGGCCGGGGTTCGTCCTCTTCTACCTCTCGGGGGGCGCGGCGGCGGGATTCGTGCAGATCGCGCTCAGCCCGGCGCCGGTGATCGGGGCGAGCGGCGCGGTGTCGGCGGTGGCCGGCGCGTTCATCGTGCTCTACCCGCGGGCACGGGTGTCGGTGCTGCTCCTGCTGTCGGTGGTGTCGATCCCGGCGATGCTCCTGGTGGCGCTCTACTTCGCGCTCGACCTGCTGGGTGCGCTGGGTGCGGGGCGCGGCGGGATCGGCCACGCGGCGCACCTGGCCGGGACGGTGTTCGGCATCGCCGTGACGCTCGGGCTCCTCTGGACCGGCGCGGTGCGGCGCACGGACATGGACCTCCTGTTCCTCCTGAAGCAGTGGACGCGGCGGCGCGAGATGCGCCGCGCCCTCGATGGCGCGAAGGCCGGGCCGTGGGTGCCGCGCGGGGCGGAGTCGGCCACCCGCGTGGCAGCCCCGGGCGCGGGCGCCGCCGCCGAGCCGCCGAGCGCCGCGTCGATCGCGCGCGCGGCGATGCGCCTCGCGGAATCCGCGCGCGACGCCTACGTGCGCGGCGAATGGTCCGCGGCCGCCGATGGATTCACGCGCGCCGTCCAGGCGGCGCCGGATGCCCCGGGCGCGGACGAGTCGCGGCTCATGATCGCCTTGATCCACGTGCGCAAGCTGCCCGACCCGGCGAAGGCACGGGCGGCGCTCGATGCACTCGGGCGCGGATTGCCCGAGGCACTTCGACCGCTGGCCGACGCGTTGCGCTCGGAGATGGCGGCGTAGCGCACGTCACACCGCGGCGCGCACGGCCGAGCGCGCGTTGATCCACTCGGAGATCTGCTGCCGGCGCGTGGGCCATTCGCGGCCGAAGCGCTCGCGCAGGAACTGGTCGTAGAGCGCCACCAGCACCGCGTCGAAGGTGCCGAGCCGGTCGAGCCGGTCCTCGATCTCCAGGCGCGGGGTGTTCGCGGCTTCCTCGGGCGGCTGCAGCTTGAGGCCGCCGACGGTGAAGCGGTCGCCCTGCAGCGTGCACTCGAACTCCTGGCCGTGCGCCGCAAACAGGAGGCCCATGCGTCGGGGCCACTTCCCCGACTGCAGCGCCTTCGCGGCCTCGACGCTGCGCGTGGGCATGGCGCCGCGGAGCGTGGCCTTGCCGCCGACGCCCCAGGGGCACTCGAGCTCGAGCAGCTTGTCGACCATCACCGCCACCTGCACGGACGCGGTCTCGACGATGCCCTCTCGCGCCTCGGCCTGCCACCAGAGCCACATGAGGAACGCGTTCCCCAGGAAGTCGTTCAGGTCGCCGCCGGCAAGCGCCCACGGCACCTCGGGCCGCTGCCCGACGCGCGCGCCATCTTCCTGCGCCCGTGCGACCGCCTCGGCGGGCGGTGCAGTGAACGCCTCGGGCACGGCATCGTCGAGGTCCGAGGTCATGCCGCGCGCGCCGAGGATGTCGGCGGCCACGCCACCGGCCGAGCGGCGCTCGAGCCGGCAGCCGTAGGTGGCCTCGACCAGGGCCTTCAGCTCCTTGAACACCGCATCACCCGAGGCAGGCGTGAGCACCGAGCGGTGGACGAGATCGAAGAGCACCGGCACCATGCCGATGCGCCGGTAGCGGCCGTCGGCGACTTCCTCCTTGCAGCGGCGATCGGCATCGGCACGGGCCTCGCGTCGCGCCGCGCGCGAGAGCGGCTCCGCCGCACCATCGCCGGACCTGGCGCCCGCCTTTGCGTCTGCCTCGGTGGCGCGGCGCTCGTCCTCGGCCATCGCCACGTAGGCGCGCCGGATCTCGGGCGGCACCTTCGCGCGGTCGACGCGCATGGCGCACAGGATGGCGCCGCTGAAGCCGCAGTGCTCCCAGGAGAAGTCCGCGTCGAAGACGTGCCGGCCGGAACACCAGCCGCTCAGCGTGCCCTCGTCGGCGAGCGCGCGCTGCTTGACCACGTGGCGGCCGAGGAGCGCAAGCGCCCCCTCGTTGGCGTCGTCGGGAAGGCTCCCGGAGACGCCGAACCTGGAATAGGAGATCGATCCACCGCGAAACGGCATCCGGGCAGTGTGGCGGGGGCCGGTGCATGCGAAGGCGCAATCGACAGGTTCTCCACGCGGGCCGCCGCGGCACTATCGTGGCCCGCGAAACGGCCGCCGCACGATGGAACGCCACCGCTTCGATCCGCTCGCGCGCGCGATCTCCGCGTCCCCCGTGGGGGTGGTGGTGGCCGCCATCGTGGTCACGGCGCTGGCGATGGCCTGGAGCTGGAACCGCATCCGCATGGATGCGAACACCGACTCGCTGATGGGCGACGACCGGCCGTACGTCCAGCAGTACAAGCGGTTCCTCGGGGAGTTCGGCGACCTCGAGTACGCGTGGATCGTCGTCGATGCCCAGGGGGCCGACGGCGTGCGCCGCACCGGCGAGGCGCAGCGGGCGGTGGACCTCCTGGACCGTGCGCTGCGCGCCAAGCCGTCGATCGAGCGCGTGTGCTCGCGGGTGACCGCGCCGGAGCAGTCGAGGCTTGCCACCTGGGCGATGGAGACCGACGACCTGCGCGGCCTCGCCGAGGCGCGCGACGCACTGCCGCTGGTCGCGGCCGATGCCGGGGCGGGAACGCTGGTCGCCGACGCGCGACGTCGGCTCGAGCGGCTGGGGCTCGGGGCGCTCTTCATGCCGCGCGCCGAGGCCGAGCGCGAGGGCGCCGCGGCGTTCCTGGAGCTCGAGGCGATCGCGGCCGCGGCACCGGGCGCCCCGCCCTTCGTCGGCACGCCGCGCGAGGAGGAGTTCCTGGCAAGCGACAGCGGCCGGCTGCTCTTCGTGGGCGTGATGCCGCGCAAGGACTTCTCGCGCTTCGAGGTGATCGACCAGCCGCTCGCCGACATGCGCGCGGCGATCGAGGAGGTCCGCGCGCGCGTGCCAGGCGTCGAGATCGGCATGACCGGCAAGCCCGTGCTGCAGGCCGACGAGATGGCCACCACCAACACCGACATGAACCTCTCGAGCGCCGTGGGCATGGCGCTCTGCGTGGGGCTCTTCATGGCGGTGTTCCGCGGGGTGAAGCTCCCGATGCTGGCGTTCGCGGCGTTCCTGGTGGGCTGCGCGCTCACCTACGCCTCGGCCGCGCTCCTCTTCGGGCGCCTGAACCTCCTGAGCGTGGTGTTCATGCTGGTGCTGGTCGGCGTCGGGCTCGACTACGGCATCCACATGGTGGCGCGCTACGTGGAGGCGCGGCGCCGGCTGCCGGTCGAGGCCTCGGTGCTGCACATGATGCGCACGGCCGTCCCGAGCAACCTGAGCGGCGCGCTCACCTCGGCGGGGGTGTTCCTCCTCGCGTGGTTCACGGAGTTCCAGGGGCTGCGCGAGCTGGGCATGGTCTCGGGCGTCGGCATCCTGCTCACGTTCCTGGCGATCATCGTGGTGCTGCCGGCGCTCCTCGTCCTCTTCGATGCGCGGATCGCGGTGCCCGGGCGCGAGGCGCCGACGCCCTTCTTCCTGCAGCGCGAGGGCGTCGACCGGTCGATCGGGCTCCCGAAGGCCCGGATGGTGGTGGCGGCCAGCGCGCTGGCCGCGGTCGCATGCGGCTGGTACGGGCTCACGCACCTGCGCTTCGAGAGCAACCTGCTGAAGCTGCAGGCCGAGGGGCTCGACAGCGTGGCGTGGGAGCACCGCGTCATCGACGACGCCGCGGCCGCGAGCTGGTTCGGCGCCTGCTTCGCCGACCGCATGGAGGACATTCCGCCGCTTGCCGAGCGCCTGCGCGCGCATCCGGAGGTCGGGCGGATCCGCAGCGTCCTCGACGCCGTGCGCATGGAGACGCCCGAGCGCGCCGCGCTGCGCATGCGCCTCGCGAACGCGATCGAGGCCGCGCCGGCCCGGCCGCGGCGCGTCGAGGACTGGGGCGCGGGCGACCTGCGCGACTGCGCCGCGCGCGCGGAGGACCTGGCCGGCCACGCCGACCGGGAGGCACCCGAGGCCGCCGGGCGCATGCGTTTGCTGGCGGCGCGCCTTCGGACCCTTGGCGACCTCGTCGACCCGGCGCTCCACGGCGAGGCCGAGGCCTCCCCCGCGCGCGCCGCGGTCGAGGACGCGGTGGCGCGCGCCGCGCAGGGGATGCGCGCCATGGCCGAGGGCGCGCGCATGCCGCTGCGCGACGCGCTGCCGGAGTCGGTGCGTGCGCAGATGGTGTCGCCGGGCGGGCGCTTCCTGGTGATGGTGCACCCGGCGGGCGACGTGTGGGACTCCGCGCCGCTCGACCGGTTCGTGGCGGCCCTGCGCGCCGAGGACCCGCAGGCCACCGGCGTGCCGATGACGGTGTCGGAGTCGATGAAGAGCATGGAGCGGTCGTTCGCGCAACAGGCGACGCTTGCCTCGCTCCTCGTGGCGCTCCTGCTGTGGCTTGACCTGCGCAATGCGCGCGAGACCTGCGCGGCGCTCCTGTCGCTTGCCATGGGCGTCTCGTGGACCATCGGGTGCATGGCCCTCGTCGGCAGCAACTTCAACCTGGCGAACTTCTTCGCGATCCCGATCCTGATCGGCCTCGGGATCGACAGCGCCATCCACGTCACCCACCGCGCCCACGAAGGCGCGCTCGACCACGGCTTCGGCTCGACGCGCCGTGCCGTGGTGGTGACCGCGCTCACCACGACGATCGGCTTCGGGGCGCTGGTGCTCGCCCACCACCAGGGGCTGAGGAGCCTGGGCGTGGCGATGGCGATCGGCAGCCTCTGCTGCCTGGCGTCGTCGGTCTGGACGCTGCCCGCGCTGCTGCGCATGATCGGGCTGCAGCCGCGGCGCACGCACCTGCGGCTCGCGGGCACCGCAGACGCGCAACGCGACGCCGCATGACGCGAGGCGGGGTCGCCTACGCTGCACCCATGCGACGCATCCTTGCCGCCCTCCTGCCCGCCCTCCTGGTCCTCGCCGCATGCAAGCCGGGCGATCCCGCGCCGCAGGTCGACGGGCCATCGACGCACGTGCGCTTCCAGGTGGAGGGCATGCACTGCGGCGGATGCGCCGAGGCGATCGTCGCGGAGCTGAAGGAGACCCCCGGGGTGCGCGGCGCGCAGTGCTCGTTCGACACGAAGGTGGCGGAGGTCGAGCTGGTGCCGACCACCGATCCCGAGCGCGCCGCGGCCGCGATCCGAAAGCTCGGCTACACGGTGTCGCCGGCGCCCGACGCCGCGCCGTCACCGGCCGCCGACTCGAAGTAGGACGCACACGCCGCGCGCACGCGGGCCACGGCCTCGTCCATCGAGCCCGCCACGCGCGCCCCGGCCGCGTGCACGTGCCCGCCGCCGTCGAAGTGGCCGGCGAGGTGGTTGACGTCGACGAACGTGCCGCCCGCGACGGACGGCGGCTTGGAGCGGAAGCTCGCCTTGACGAGGGTCGGGTCGGACTCCGTGAGCAGCACGCTCACCTCGACCGTGCCCACCGACATCGGCTCGTTCACCAGGCCCGCGAGGTCGTCGACCCCGGTGCCGGTGGCCTCGAAGTCGCGGCGCATGAGCCGCATCACGGCGACGCGGCCGTCGCAGCAGTAGTCGATCGAGGAAAGCGCCCGCGCGACGAGCGCCAGCCGGCCGGGAGCGTCGCCCTGCTCGAGCATGCGGAAGAGCGCGTCCTTGTCGACGCCGGCGGCCAGGAGCCGCGCGCCCAGCTGGTAGACGCGGTCGTCCGCGCCGCTGAAGCGGAACCACCCGGTGTCGGTGGCGAGCCCCGCGAAGACCGCCTCGGCGATGGTGCGGCGCATGCGGCGCCCGCCCGCGGGCGCAAGCGGCACGCCCAGCTCGTCGAGCACCTCGACCAGGAGCTGCGTGCAGCTGGCGCACGAGGTGTCGACCAGCCGCGCGGGCGCGATGGCGCTGCCGTTGGCGTGGTGGTCGATGCCGATCACGAGGTCCGGGTGCGCGCGCAGCCAGTCGCGGCAGTGCTCGAGCTGGCTCTCGGCGCCCGTGTCGAGCACCACCGCGAGGTCGCACCCCTCGCGCGGCTCGACTGGACCGCGCGCGGCGTGGCGGAACTCGCCGTCGGATGCAAGCCCCAGGATCGTGCGGTCGATCGGGCCGGCGACGGCCGCGTCGACCTGCGCGGCGAGTCCGGAGAGCGCGCGCGACAGCGCAAGCACCGAGCCGAGCGCGTCGCCGTCCGGCTTGAAGTGCGTGGTGACGAAGGGCCGGCGTGCGGCGCGCAGTCGCCGGGCGATCTCGGCATGGGTGGCGGTCGAGCGGTACTCCATCGGCGCAGGCACCTTACGCGACGGCCGCGGCGCGCGCGCGCGACTCGCACTCGGCCACGTCCTCGCGCAGCCGGACCGCGAGGGCCTCGGGGCCCGGGAAGCGCCACTGTCCGCGGATCCACGCGTCGAAGCGGAGCTCGACCTCCCAGCCGTAGTCGTCCGCGCCGCGGGACAGGCCGATGACGTGCGCCTCGCACGTGCGCGCCGAGCGCCCGAAGGTGGGCTTGGTGCCGATCGAGATCGCCGCCGGATGCGTGCGCCCGTCGACGACGGCGCGACCCGCATAGACGCCGTCGCGCGGCAGCATGCCCGAAGGCACGCCGATGTTCGCCGTCGGGAACCCGAGCGTCCGCCCGCGGCGGTCGCCGCGCTCGACCGTTCCCCGCACCGCGTGCGCGCGGCCGAGGAGCCGTGCGGCGTCCGCCACGCGACCCACCGCGAGCATCCATCGCACGAGCGACGAGCGCGCCGCGACGCGGCCGCCGTCCGGCAGGTCCACGTCGACGTCGTCGATCGCGATCGCGCGGAACCCGCCGCGGGCACCGAGGGCCCGGAGCGTTCCGATGTCGCCGCTGCGGCCGCGCCCGAAGCGGAAGTCGGTTCCCTCGACCACGGCGCCGAACGGGAGCGTCCGGCGCAGGGAGGCGATGAACGCCTCCGGGTCCTCGCCCAGGACGCCCTCGCGCGGATCGATGGTGTGCACCTCGTCGCAGCCGGCCTCGAGGAGGAGCCGTTCGCGCGTGCGCGCATCCGTCAGGCGCGGGGGCGCGTCCGCCGGGCGGAGCACCGACGCCGGCAGGGGCTCGAACGTGACCGCGACCGTCCGGCCCGAGGCCCCGGCCTCCCGGCGGGCCGCCGCGACGAGCGCCTGGTGCCCGAGGTGGACGCCGTCGAAGTTTCCGATGGTGGCGACGAGCATGCCCGCGCGGCCGATGGGCCGAATGGTCAAGGATAGCCCTGCACCCTGCGGGCGGAAACCGCTGCCCGCTCCGGGATTGCGTGCGTTGAACGCGCCCGTCGCGGCGTGGTATCACCTCCGGGATGCACCCTGCGAACCCGACGCTTGCCGCCAACCCGACCACGAACGCCGTGCCGGACCCGACGGTCCTCGCCAGCGACCTCGGACGCAGCTTCGCGCAGGCCGCCGAGACGATGGTCCCGTGGTTCGTGTCGCAGATGCCGCGCATGTACTTCGAGGACACCCCGCCGGCGCGCGTGGCCGCGCACCTGCGCGCCATCATCGCCGCGAAGGCGTCCGGGCAGCCCTTCCACCTGACGATCCGCAGCGAGGATGGGCGCGAGTGGACCTACTTCCGCGAGGGGAACCGCCCCGGCGTTCTCGCCGAGGTGGTGGCGTCGCTTCCCATGCAGCCCTCGCTGCGCGCGGCCAAGATCCACACCTCGAAGGACGGCAACCTGATCGTCGACGCCTTCGAGCTCGGCGACCGCGAGCCGTTCAACCCGTCGAACCCCGCGCAGGCCGAGAAGCTCCGTGCCACCATCGAGTGGGCGCGCACCAACGCCACCGACTGGAGCGAGCCGGCGATCCGCGCGTACTTCGCCGGATGCGCCGCCGAGTACGTGCTGACGCTCAGCCCGCACCGGCTGAACAAGCACCGCAAGCTGTTCGCCGCCGTGAGCGGCACCGAGGGAACCGCGGTCGAGACCGAGCCGGAGCTCGCCGGCGAGCTCACCCGCATCACCATCGCCTACTCCAACGCGCGCACCCGCACCATGCTCGAGCGCGTGGCGCTGGTGATGAGCCGCGGCCAGATCAACCTCCAGCGCGCCTACCTCGACCAGGTCGCCGACCCGCCGCACGGCTCGGTGTCGCTCCTCGGGTTCGTGATCCAGACGCAGGACGGGCGCTCGGTGGACACCGCCGGCGCCGCGTGGAGGCAGCTCGAGCACGACATCACCCGCGTCAAGTGGGTGGACTCGGAGTCGGTCGAGCTCGCGAACCGCCATGCCGGCATGTCGATCGACGAGGCCGAGCTCATCCTCGGGCTCTGCACCCTGGTCCACCAGCGCCTGGTGCACCGTGACCGCCTCCTCTTCTCGATCGAGCGCATCGTGGCCACCGCCGAGCGCGCGATGCCGATCGTCTCGGACATCGGTGCCCTGTTCCGCGCGCGCTTCGACCCGAAGGGCGCGGTCGCCGACGCGGAGTTCGCCACGCGCGCCGCGGCGATCCGCGGACGCATCGGCACCAAGGAGGACCCGGACGGCACGGCCACCATCCTGAGCTCGATGCTCGACGCGGTCGAGTCGACGTTCCGCACGAACTACTTCCTGCCGCGCCGCTTCGGCCTCTCGCTGCGGCTCGACCCGTCGTTCCTGCGCGACGACCGCCGGCCGGAGCTGCCCTACGGCACCTTCTTCGTCTTCGGCCGCGGGTTCTTCGGCTTCCACAACCGCTTCAAGGAGATCGCCCGGGGCGGGCTGCGCGTGGTGAAGCCGGCGACCGCCGCGCAGCATGCGCGCGAGCGCGAGCGCGTCTTCGACGAGGTCTACGGCCTGTCGTGGGCGCAGCAGCAGAAGAACAAGGACATCCCCGAGGGCGGCGCGAAGGCCGCCATCCTGCTCGAGCACGACGCGGACATCACCCGCTGCGTGAAGAGCTTCGTGGACAGCGTCCTCGACCTGATCGTCGACGACCCGGCGGCGAAGGCGCTCGTGGTCGACCGCTTCGGCACCAAGGAACTCATCTACCTCGGGCCCGACGAGAACATCACGCCGGCGCACATCGAGTGGATCGTCTCTCGCGCGCGCGCGCGCAAGTACGCCCTGCCCGACGCATTCATGAGCTCGAAGCCCGGCGCCGGCATCAACCACAAGGTGTACGGCGTGACGAGCGAGGGCGTGAACGTGTTCCTGGCCTGCTCGCTGCGCGCGCGCGGCATCGAGCCGACCAAGCAGCCCTTCACGGTGAAGATCACCGGCGGCCCCGATGGGGATGTCGCGGGCAACATGATGCGGATCCTCGAGCGCGACTATGGCGCCAACGCCCGCATCGTGGGCGTGGCCGATGGTTCAGGCTGCGGCGAGGATCCCGATGGCCTCGATCATGCGGAGCTGCTGCGGCTCTTCCGTGATGGGCTGCCGATCGCGCGCTTCAACACAGCGAAGCTCGGGCCCAAGGGCCGCATCGTGCCGGTCGAGGCGCCCGATGGCGCGCAGCTGCGCAACACGATGCACAACCG
>JBJTJU010000094.1:0-14067 GCA_046096165.1 Phycisphaerales bacterium
ACCGCCCCGGCTGAGTGAGTTCCCGGACGGCCCGGCAGGGGTAGCATGGTGCGCTTCCGCGCATTGCGGACCGCCGACGGTGCCCGACCAGTCGCCCAACGCCAGCAATTCGCCTGTCGCGACCCCCGCTCCCGCAGCCCCCGCGGCCGCGCCGGGCGCGCCGGCGACGCCTGCCCCGGCCATTGCCGAGGTGGGGCCGCGCCATGGGCCCGGCCACGGCGCCGGCACGCTGGCCCTGGCGGTGGGCGCCGTGGGAGTGGTCTTCGGCGACATCGGCACCAGCCCGCTCTACGCCATCCAGGAGACCGTGATCAAGCACGGCTCGGTCGACCGGCCGTTCATCCTGGGCGTGCTGTCGATGGTGTTCTGGGCGCTCTTCCTGGTGGTGGTGATGAAGTACCAGGTGCTCATCATGCGGGCCACCAACCGGGGCGAGGGCGGGCTGTTCTCGATGCTCTCGCTGCTGCCGCGCGGCCTGGCGCGCCGCTCGGACTTCCGCCTGGCGTTCTTCGGGATATTCGCGATCGTGGGCAGCGCGCTCCTCTTCGGCGACGGCGTCATCACGCCGTCGATCTCGGTGCTCTCCGCGATGGAGGGCCTGAGCGTCTTCGACGCGTCGCTCTCGTCGTGGGTGGCGCCGCTCACCACCGTCGTCCTGGTGTTCATCTTCGGCGTGCAGCGCTTCGGCACCGGGAAGATCGGCCGCGTGTTCGGGCCCATCATGATCCTGTGGTTCTCGGTGCTCGGCTTCCTCGGGCTGCGTGCGCTGCTCCAGGATCCCGGCGTGCTGGAGGCCGTCAACCCCGTGCACGCCGCGCGGCTCGTGGCGAGCGACCCGGGCGGCACCTTCCTGCTGCTCGGCTCGATCGTGCTGGTGGTCACGGGCGCGGACGCGCTCTACGCCGACATCGGCCACTTCGGGATCGGCCCGATCCGCATCGGCTGGTTCTCGATCGTGTGGCCGTGCCTGCTCCTCAACTACTTCGGCCAGGGCGCGTGGGCGCTCGCGAATCCGCCGACCCCCGAGACGATCGGCAAGTTCAAGCCCTTCTACGGGCTGGTGCCGCCGGACCTGGTGATCCCGATGGTGGTGCTCGCGACCATGGCCACCATCATCGCCAGCCAGGCGATGATCTCGGGCGTCTTCTCGATGGCGCGGCAGGCGATCCGCCTGAACTACATGCCGCGCCTGAAGGTGGTGCACACCTCGAGCGCCACCGAGGGCCAGATCTACGTCCCCTTCATCAACTGGGCGATGATGGTCGGCTGCCTGGCGACCGTGTTCCTGTTCCGCTCGGCCACCGCGCTCGCCGAGGCCTACGGCATGGCGGTGACCGCGGTCATGGTGATCACCTCGCTCCTCTTCGCGGAGGTGGCGCTCAAGACGTGGAAGTGGAAGCCGGCGGTCGTGTGGTCGGTGATGGGCGTGTTCCTGACGATCGACCTCCTGTTCCTCGCGTCGAACTTCGCGAAGATCCTGCATGGCGGCTGGTACGCGCTCGCGATCGCCGCGATCGGCGCCACCGTGATGCTCACCTGGCACCAGGGCACGCAGGCGATCGGCCGCCGGATCGCCGAGCAGGCGGAGTCGATCCACGAGTTCCTGGCGCGCCTGTGGGCCGAGGTCATTCCCCGCGTGCCCGGCACCGCGGTGTTCATGACGCCGTCGACGCAGGCGCCGTTCGCGCTGGTCAGCTTCGTCAAGCACGCGCACGTGCTGCACGAACAGGTGATCCTGCTCTCGATCGTCCCCTCGGACGAACCCTTCGTCGACGACCGCGAGCGCGTCGCCGTGCAGTGGATGCCAGACGGCTTCTGGAGCGTCTCGGCCGATGTCGGCTTCATGGAGCAGCCCGACACCGTGCGCATCCTGGCGCTGGCGCGCGAGCGCGGCCTGCCCTTCGACGACCGCGGCGTCACCTACTTCGCCCGGAAGATGCAGGTCATCCCCGACGGCCCCGCGCCCATGGCGCGGTGGCGCAAGTCGCTCTTCGTGCTGCTCCACTCGAACGCCGCCGACGTCACCAGCGCGTTCAACCTGCCGTCCGACCGCGTCGTCGAGTTCGGCACCCAGATGCGCCTCTGAGCGCCGGGACCCGCCATGCGCCTCATCGCCATCAAGATGCTCTTCGGCGACACTGCGAAGTTCTACGGCATCCTGCTGGGGCTCTCGTTCGCCACGCTGCTGATCGCGCAGCAGTCGAGCATCTTCGTGGGCCTGATGAGCCGGACGTACGCGCTCATCGAGGAGACGCCGCAGCCGGACCTCTGGGTGGTGGACCCGACGCTCCTCTTCGTCGACGACACCAAGCCCATGCAGGTGACCGCGCTGCAGCGCGTGCGCAGCGTCGAGGGCGTGCTCTGGGCGGTGCCCCTCTACAAGAGCCTGCTGGTGGCGAAGCTCCCCAACGGCTCGCGCCAGCTCTGCGACGTGGTGGGCGTCGACGATGCGAGCCTGATCGGCGCACCGCCGCTGATGGTCGAGGGCTCGGTGGAGGTCCTGCGGCGGCCCGACACGATCATCATCGAGACGCGCGGCAAGAAGAACCGCTTGGCGCAGCCCGTGAACCCGCTCGACCCGGACGGCCCCAAGCGGCCGATCGAGGTGGGCGAGGTGATGGAGCTCAACGAGCGGCGCGCCGTGATCGGCGGCGTCGCGGAGACCAAGCCCACCTTCCAGGCGGCCCCGACCGTCTACACGACCTACTCGCGCGCGCTCTCCTACGCACCGGCCACGCGCCGCACGCTGAGCATGGTGCTGGTGAAGGCGGAGCCCGGCACCGACCTGCAGGCGCTGAAGCGACGCATCGAGCGCGAGACCGAGCTCTCCGTCTACACGCCCCGCGAGTTCGCGTGGATGACGATCGAGTTCTGGATGAAGCAGACGGGCATCCCGATCAACTTCGGCATCGCGATCGTGCTGGGCTTCCTGGTGGGCGTGGCGATCTCGGGGCAGATGTTCTACAACTTCACGCTCGACAACCTGAAGTACTTCGGCGCCATGAAGGCGATGGGCGCGACGACGCCGCGCCTGCTGGGCATGGTGGCCCTGCAGGGGATGGTGGCCGGCGCGCTGGGGCTTGGGATCGGCCTCGGGGCGACGAGCCTGGTGGGCCTGACCATCCCGCCCGAGAAGCTGGCCTTCAAGATGACCTGGCACATCCCGGTGCTGTCCGCGGGTGCCGTGATCTTCATCGTGGTGGCGTCGAGCCTGCTCAGCATGCGGCGGGTGGCGCGGCTCGACCCGGCCGAGGTGTTCCAGGGATGAGCGAGCGGCCGGTGGCCATCCGGTGCCGCGCGATCACCAAGAGCTTCGGCTCGGGCGACGCGGTGGTGCACGCGCTGCGCGGGATCGACCTCGACGTGCGCGCCGGCGAGGTGATGGCGCTCGTCGGTCCCTCGGGCTGCGGCAAGACGTCCTTGATCTCGATCCTGGCCGGGCTGCTGTCGCGCGGCGGCGGGGAACTCGACGTCTTCGGCACCGATCCCGGCGCCCTCACCGGCCACGACCGCACCCGCTGGCGCGGCGCGAACGTCGGCTTCATCTTCCAGCAGTTCAACCTGATCCCGCAGGTCTCCATCATGGAGAACGTGGCGGTGCCGCTCCTCCTGCGCAAGCACCCGCGCCGCGACGCGCTGGATCGGGCCGCCGAGCTCCTCGGGAAGGTCGGCCTGGCCGGGCGCGAGCAGTCGCGGCCGAACAAGCTCTCGGGCGGCCAGCAGCAGCGCGTGGCCATCGCGCGCGCCCTGATCAACGGCCCGCGCATCCTGGTCTGCGACGAGCCGACCAGCGCCCTCGACGGCGCCACCGGCCAGCGCGTGATGACCCTGATCCGGGAGATGACCGCAACCCCCGACCGCGTCGTGATCATCGTCACCCACGACGAGCGCATCTACCACTTCGCCGACCGGATCGCGCACCTCGACGACGGCCGCGTGACGCACGTCACCACGCCCTCGGAGGCGCTCGACGAGATGCGGCGCACCGTGGCGCTGTCGCTCGTCGTGCCGGCCGACGCCGCGTCCCGTAGCCTGCCACGAACGGACACCCCATGAACTGGAAGTACGTCGTCCTCCCGCTGCTTGCCGTCGGCGGCATCGTCGCCGCGGCGGTCACCGTGAGCAAGCAGTCGAAGCCGGTGCCCGTGCCGCCGCCGCTCGTGCCGCCCGCCGGATCGCCGTTCGCGGGCCGCGTGAGCGGGTCCGGCATCGTCGAGCCCTCCAGCGAGCTGATCCTCCTGGGCGCCCCCGTGAGCGGCCTGGTCGAGGAAGTGCCCGTGGTCGAGGGCCAGCGCGTGAAGCGCGGTGACCCGCTCTTCGTGATCGACCGGCGCACGCTGCGCTCGCAGCTGATCGGTGCCGAGGCGCGGCTCCAGGCCGCCGAGGCGAAGTACGTGCAGGCGAAGAGCCTGCCGAAGCCCGAGACGCTGGCGCAGGCCGAGGCGCGCGCCGAGCAGTTCCGCTCGGCCGTGAACGATGCGCAGGGACGGCTCGACCGGCTGCTTGCCGTCGGCGAGGCCGGCGCGCTCTCCCGCAACGAGAAGCCGACCCGGGAGTTCGAGCTCGCCAACGCGAAGGCGCGCCTGGCCGAGGCCGAGGCCAACCTGGCCTTCGTGCGCCGCGGCACGTACCCCGAGGACCTGAAGGTCGTCGAGGGCGAGGTGGCGATCGCGCGCGCCGAGGCCGAGTCGCTGCGCACCGAGCTCGACCGCTGCATCGCGCGCGCGCCGATCGACGGCACGGTGCTCCGCATCGAGGCGCGCCCCGGCGAGTATGCGGCCGCGGGACCGGGTGCCGAGGTGCAGATGCAGCTCGGTGCGCTCGATCCGCTGCACATCCGCGTCGACATCGACGAGCTGGACGCCTGGCGCTTCGACCCGAAGGGCAAGGCTGTCGCGTCGCTGCGCGGCGGCCGGCAGCAGTCGTTCCCGCTGCGCTTCGTGCGCCGCGTGCCCCTCATGCAGCCCAAGCGTGCGCTCACCGGCGAGAACGCCGAGCGCATCGACACGCGCGTGATGCAGCTGATCTACGCGTTCGAGGACCCGAACGCGGCGGTGTCGCCGGGACAGCTCCTCGACGTCTACGTCGGGGGCGCCGACTCCGAGCCGGCGCCTGCGCCCGAGCCGCCGGCATCGACCCCGCCCGCCGCCGACGCGGCGCCTGCCGCGCCGACCTCCGCCGATGGCGGCTGACGTCCCGCCGGCCCCGCACGCCTCGCCGGAACGGCGCGCGGCGCTGGTGGCGCTCCTCGTCGGCATCGCGCTGATGGGCGCCAAGTTCGTGGCCTGGCGCATCACCGGCTCGTCGGCGGTCTACAGCGACGCCGTGGAGTCGATCGTCAACGTGGCCGCCAGTGGCTTCGCGCTCTGGGCGATCGCGCAGTCGCACCGGCCCGCCGACCGGACGCATCCGTACGGCCACGGCCGCTTCGAGTTCCTGAGCGCCTCGTTCGAGGGGATCCTGATCGGCGCGGCGGGCGCAAGCATCGTGTGGGAGTCCGCGCACCGGTTGCTGTCGGGCGACGTCGAGCTGCGCTCGATCGACACGGGCCTGTGGATCGTGGGCCTGGCGGGCGCGGCGAACGCGGGCGTCGGGACCTGGCTCGTATCGCTCGGACGGCGCGGCGGCTCGGCCGCCCTCATCGCCGACGGCCGCCACCTGCAGTCGGACGCACTGACGAGCCTGGCGGCGATCGGCGCGCTGCTGGCGGTGCGCCTGACCGGGATCGGCTGGATCGACCCGGTGGTGGCGATCCTGATGGCATGCGTGCTGGTGGCGCTCGCGGTGCGCACCGTGCGCCGCGCGCTGGGGGAACTGGTCGACGAGCAGGATGCCGCCGACTACGAGACGGTGCGCGGCATCCTGGACGCACATCTGGAGGGGAGCGCCGGCGCGCGCGCGCCGCTCATCCGCGGCTGGCACAAGCTGCGCACTCGCCACGTCGGCCGCCACCACTGGGTGGACTTCCACGTGCAGGTCGACGGGGGCATGGACGTGCGCACGGCGCACGAGGTGGCGTCGGCGATCGAGGCCGAGATCGAGGAGGCGCTCGGCCGCGGCTCCGAGGGCGGCAACGCGACCGCGCACGTCGAGCCGGCGAGGTGAGCGGCGGACTCACGTAGCCCGTCGGCCAAGCCACCAGAGTGCCAGGAATGCGACCACGGCGACCGGGATGCCGGCTTCGCTCGCGGCGGCCGCCGGCAGCACGTCGTCCACGAGCGTGGCGGCGAGCAGCCCGATCACCGCGCAGTTGGCACCGACGAGCGCCGCGCGCAGCGGCGTGACGGAGCGCAGCCGGTGCCACGCCGGGAGCGTCGCGATCACGAGCAGGAGGCCCGGCAGGAAGACCGATGCGACGAGGAGCGCTGCCCCGGCCGCAGCCGTCGCGGCTCCGCCGGATGCGCCCATTGCCGCCCCGAGGTACGAGACCATCGTGAAGAGCGGGCCGGGGACGGACTGCGCGAGGGCGTAGCCGGAGAGGACCGCATCGCGGTCGAGCCAGCCGGAGGAGGTGAAGGGCTGCTCGAGCAGCGGCAGCACCACGTGCCCGCCGCCGAAGACCATCATGCCGGCACGCGCGCAGGCAGCCGATGCGGCGAGGATCGGCGGACCGGGGGCAGCGACCGTGGCGGCCACGAGGATCGCGACGGCTGCGACGAGTGCGGTGACCGGGGCACCGCGGGGCAGGTGGAATGCACGCATGCGCTGCGCTCCGTCATCGATCGCGGAGGGCATGGACGCCGCCGGCGCGACGAATGCCGCCATGCCGGCCGCCGCGCCGAGCGCGATCGCTGCCGGCTGCAGCAGCACCGCCGCCCAGTCCGGCAATGCGGCGTGGCCTGCCGCGACGAGCGCGAGCGTGACCGACGCGGCGAGCATGCGCCGCCCTGCGGTCGGCGCAAGCGTCCGCACCATCGCGACGATCGCATGTGCCACGACTGCCGCCGCGATCGCGCGCAGCACCGCCATCCACCACGCGCCGTGCACGTCGGCGGCGGATGCCAGCATCCATCCCGCCGTCGCCATCACGACCGCGCTCGGCAGGGTGAACGCCGTCCACGCGGCGAGTCCGCCCGCGATCCCGGCGCGCCGCAACCCGATCGCGAACCCCACCTGCGAGCTCGTCGGGCCGGGCAGGAACTGGCAGAGCGCCACGGTGTCGGCGAACTCGGCCGCGTCCATCCATCGCCGGCGTCCCACGAACTCGCGGTGGAAGTACGCCAGGTGCGCGATGGGCCCGCCGAAGCTCGTCAGCCCGAGCCGGAGGAACGCGGAGAAGGTCTCTTGCACGGCACCCACGCGGGCAAGGGTAGCCTTCGGCCCCGATGCGAACCGCGATCCTCGCCGCTCCGCTCGACCTCGCGACGCTCCGCCGGATGTGGAAGCCGCGGCGCGATTCCTACGCGAACGCGCACCTCTACGAGGACAACCGGATCCGCATCCATCGCGCGTTCACGTGGCTCGAGCGCGCCGAGGCGTGCCGCGACGCGGAGCTCGACGACCGCTACCTCGCGCAGTGGGCCGGGTTCTCCGCGCTCTTCGCGCGCTGGGACGCGGCGCGTGGGCAGCCGGTGGCCGAGCGCACCGCGCTTTCCGCATTCCTCCGCCAGCTGCTGGCGACCGACCATGACGGCATCGTGGCCGCGACGGTCGAGAGCGAGCGCACGCTGGTGGCCAGCATGTTCGCCGACCGCTACCTGGCGCGGTTCTTCGACGCCGTCGAGCTCGGGCCGCTCCTGGAGCGCCGGCGCTTCGACCGCATCGCGTCGATGCTGGTGGAGCGGTGCGCGCTGGTGCACGCGCAGCTCGCGTCCGGCGGCGCGACCTACGGCAGCCGCGAGAACCGCACGGTGCTCAAGCGTGCGTCGATGACCATGGACCGGCTGTCGCTCGCGGCGATCCAGGTGTTCGTGAACCACGGCTACGCCGACGAATGGGGCGACCTCTGCTGGCCGCCCGCCCGGCGCTGACGGTCACACGTCCTCGCGCGCGATGCCGCCATGGCCGCGGCCGATCGCGCCGCTCCCGAACTTCCGCGACACCGCATCGGCCACGCGGTCGAGCGCGCGGTCGCGCGCGTCCTGTGGGTCCTCGAAGAGGCTTGCCGTGCCCGCCTCCCGCGCATCGAGCCGCTCGAGCCGGATGCCCACGAGCCGGACCGGCACGAATCCCGCGCGCGCCCAGCGGGAGAACGTCTCCTTCGCCGCCGCCAGGATCGCGCGCGTCGAGTCGGTGGGGGCGCCGAGCGTGGTGCTGCGCGTGATGGTCTCGAAGTCGCCGAAGCGGATCTTGACGGTGAGCCGCCGCGTCATGCCGCCCGAGGCGCGCAGGCGCAGGCATGCCGACTCGACGAGCCCGTGCAGCGCCTCGAGCACCGCCTCCGGATCGTCGAGGTCGGTGCCGAAGGTGGTCTCGTGGCCGACCCCCTTGCGCTCGTGGTCGGTCTCGACGGCGCGGTCGTCGAGCCCCAGGGCGCGGGCGCGCATGTCGACGGCGTGCGCACCCAGCCGGCGTGCCACCTCTGCCTCGTCCAGGCGCTGCAGGTCGCCGAAGGTGCGGATGCCCGCCTCGTGGAAGCGGCCGATCGACTTCGGCCCGACGCCCCACATGCGCTCGATGGCCACCGGTGCCAGCCACGCGGCCAGCCCGCCGGTCACGTCGGGCCCGCCTTCCACCCCGGGCGCGACGGTCATGCCGTCGGGCTTGCGCATGTCGGTGGCCAGCTTGGCGACGAACTTGTTCGGGCCGATGCCGACGCTCACCGCGAGGCCGAGCTCGGCGCGCGTGGCGGCGCGGATCGACTCGCCGATCTCGGGGCCCGTCCCGAGCAGCCGCCGGCTTCCCGTGCAGTCGACGAACGCCTCGTCGACGCTCAGCGCCTCGACGAGGGGCGAGCACCGGCCGAGGATCTCCATGAAGCGCCCGCTCAGTTCTGCGTAGCGCGCGAACCGCGCCGAGACCACCTCGGCCTCCGGGCAGAGGGCGAGTGCGCGTGCCATCGGCATCGCGCTGCGGCAGCCGAAGGCACGCGCCTCGTAGCTCGCGGCCGCGACCACGCTGCGGCGCGACCGGCCGCCAACGAGGACGGGCCGACCGCGCAGCTCGGGTCGGTCGAGCTGCTCCACCGACGCGAAGAACGCGTCGAGGTCGGCATGCAGCACGGTGCGTCCGGGGGCCATCGCGCAACCACCGTACCGCGGCGCGGTAGGCTTGTCGCATGCTCGCGCCGGAGCCGATCGCGCAGGACATCCCGCCGCTTCTCGAGGCCTTCGGCCGGCTCCATCCGGCCGCCGTGCACGTGCCCGTCGGGCTCGTGGTCGGGGCCTTCGTGGCCGAGGCGTTCCGTGCCGTGCAGCGCCGGCCCGAGGCCTCTCCCTTCACGCCGACGGCGCTCCTGCTTGCGGCGCTCGGCGGGCTGCTGGCGGGTGCCACCGGCTGGGTCTTCGCGCTCGACCACGGCAGCGGCAACGACCTCTTCTGGCACCGCTGGCTCGGCGTGGCCGCCACGGCCGGCTGCTTCGGCACCGCCTGGCTCGCCGCACGCGCGGCACGCCCGGGCGGCGAGGACCTGGTCGGCGCGATGCGCGGGGCGCTGGTGGCGCTCACCATCCTGGTCGGCTGGAGCGGCCACCTCGGCGCGAACATGGTCTGGGGACCGGGCTTCGTGTGGGAGCCGATCGTCGACTCGGCGGGCGGCGGCGGTGCGCCCGACGCCGGCGAGGCGGATGGCAACGCGGGCGACGGCGACGCACCCGCAGGCGCCGCAGGCTCGGGCAACGGCGCGGCGAGCGGCGGCGGCGACCCGGTGATGCTCGCGAAGCTCGCCTTCTACCGCGAGCAGGTGCTGCCGATCTTCGAATCGCGCTGCTACGAGTGCCACGGCAACGGCAAGCGCAAGGGCGGCCTGCGCATGGACGTGCGCGACTCGGTGGTCTCGCGCGACGACGAGGGGATGTGGATCGTCCAGCCCGGCAAGCCCGCCGAGAGCGTGATGATCACCCGCGTCATGCTGCCGGAGACCGACGACCTGTCGATGCCCCCCGAGGGCGACCGCCTCGCGGCCGCGCAGATCGAGGCGATCCGCACGTGGATCGAGGACGGCGCGGTGATGCCGGAGTCGCTCGCGGCCGGTGCCGCTGCGGATGCGCGCGCCGGGGCCGGCCCGGACGGCGGCGGCGACCCATCCGCGTCCGGTGCGCGTGCGCGCGCGGGCCGTGCCGGTGCCGCGGCCGACGAGTCGCGCGACCCGGCACGCGCGCGCCGCCCGCTTGCCGAGCAGCTTCCGCCCCTGAGCGATGCCGAGATCGCGGCCGCCGCGCTGCTGCGCACCAAGGGCATCCACGTCGCGCCCGTCTCGCAGGGTGCATCGACCTTCACGGTGAGCGTGCCGGGCGGGTCGGCGGTCGGCGACATCGACCTGGCGCAGGTCTATCCGATGGCCGCGCGCGTCGAGGAGCTGTCGCTGGCGCGATCGGCCATTACCGACGCGGGTGCCATGGCTATGCCGTCGATGCCCAACGCACGCATCGTGCGGCTCGACGGCACCTCGCTCACCGATGCGGGCATCATCGCGGTGCTCTCGCGCACGCTCGACGCCGAGACCGTGAACCTCGTCAACACGCCCGCCACCGATACCGTCTTCGCGATGCTCGCGAAGCTGCCGCACCTCGAGCGCGCCTACCTCTTCGGCTCGAAGGTCTCGGAGCAGGGCATCGCCGCATTCCGCAAGTCCCGGCCCGGCGTCGAGATCATCCTCGGAGACTCCAATGCCCCTTGACCGCCGATCGTTCATCGCCTCCGCCGCCGGCCTCGGGGCCGCGGCGATGCTCGCGCGCCGTGCCGGGGCGCAGGCCGCGCCGGGCGGTGCGGCCGCCGCCGCCCCGGGCGCGCCCGCCGCGCCGATCGTCGTCGGCGAGGGCAGCGCCCGCTTCGAGGTGTTCCACGACTGGCTCGTGCCGCCGCCCGGGTGCGCCTTCGGCGACACCCACGGCGTCGCGCAGGACCGCGCGGGCAACATCTACCTCGCGCACACGGTGCACCCGTCGAGCACGCTGAAGGACGCGGTGCTGGTGTACGACCGCGGCGGCCGCTTCCTGCGCAGCTTCGGCCCGCAGTTCGCGGGCGGGGCGCACGGCCTCGACCTCGCCGACGAGGGCGGCGAGCAGTTCCTCTACCACTGCGACACCGGACGGCGCCTGGTGGTGAAGACTCGGCTCGACGGCACGGTGGTCTGGGAAGCCGGCTGCCCGATGGAGAGCAAGGCCTACGAGAAGCCCGAGCAGTGGTGCCCGACCAACGTCGCCTTCGGCCCGGACGGCACGGTCTTCGTGGGCGACGGCTACGGCGCGAGCTTCATCCACGCCTTCTCGCCGTCCGGCGAATGGAAGCGGATCGTGGCGCGCCCGGGAAGCAAGCCCGGCGAGGTGTCCTGCCCGCACGGCATGACCGTCGACCGCCGCGGCACGGCCTTCACCAAGGAGCCTGCGCTCGCGGTGGCCGACCGCGGCAACCGCCGCATCCAGTACCTGTCGCTCGACGGCACGCACCTCGGCTTCGTGACCGACGGCATGCGCATGCCCTGCGACATGAAGGTGCGCGGCGACCGCATGCTGGTGCCGGACCTGGAGAGCGTGGTCACGATCGTCGACGGCGCGAACAAGCCCGTCGCGCAGCTCTGCGACGGCAAGCCGAGCGACCTGCGCGGTGCACCGCGGGAGAAGTTCCTCCCCGGCAGGTTCATCCACCCGCACGACGCGATCTGGCTCGACAACGGCGACATCCTGGTCGCCGAGTGGGTGCCGATCGGGCGGGTCACGCTGCTGAAGGCGAAGGCCTGACGGCGCGCCGGCGCGCGGCGATCGCGTCGCCGGTGCCGACCACGGCGCATCCCCCGACGATCCACGGGTCGACCAGCGCGTCCCAGAGGTTGTCGCCCTCGACCAACCCCGCGCCCCAGCAGAGGAGCGCGATGCCGACGACCGCGACCCAGCCGTCGGCGCGCCGGCGCCAGGCGACGGTCGCGAGGATGGCCACGACGGCCAGGATCGGCCACGGCCGCCAGCCGGTCGCGCGCGCGTCGAACCCGAACGGGAACGTGCCGAGGAACGCGGGCGTCCAGAGGAGCAGGGTGACCACGCCCGCGAATCCGGCGAGCGTCGCCGGGCGCGGGCGTGCCGGCAACCGCTTCGGGGCGAATGCGGCGAGGGCGAGGAGCACGGCCGTGACTGCGGCGGGATCGCCGATCACCGCGCGCAGCTGCATGGCGAGGGTCGCGTCGCCGAGGGGAACGACGAGCATCGCCGCCACCGCTGCCGCCGCGACCGCGGTCCCGGCGATCGACGGTGCCCCCGGGCGCAGCCGGTCGAATGCCGTGCGCCCCACGGCCGCGACGGCCAGCCCCTGGCAGAGGAGGCCGAGGGCGTCCGCGGCCGGCATCGGGTCGGGGGCGCTCATGGCGCCATTTCCCCGAGCCGAAAGGTGCGCACGCGGATTCGCTCGCGCCGGAACGTGTAGGAAAGCAGCACGGAACCGTCGGGCGAGCGCGCGAGGCACGGATACGAGTACTCCGCGTCCGCCGGCCCGTCCTCGACGACCGCCGCCTGCGTCCACGTCGCGCCGTCGTCCGTCGATCGCATGAGCGCCAGCACGTGCCGTCCGCGGGCGAGCGGATTGCACGCCATCAGGAGCGACCCGTCCGGCAACCCCAGGAGCGCCACGCCGCTGTCTGGATTCGGCACCTCGGTCGCCTGCGGCGCGGTCCAGCGCGCGCCGCCATCGTCGGTGATGCTGCGCAGGACGGTGGGCACGGTCGGCGTGTCCGAGCGCGCGCCGCGTCCGTCGTTTCCGCGCCGCAGCATGGCGACCGCACGCGTGCCGTCGAGGGGGACCACCGATGGCTGGAGCGACCGCGGGCCGCCGTGCATGGCGGCCGTCCGCAGCACGCGTCCGTCGGGCGACAGCTGCACCCAGAGCCCGTGCTTGTGGATGAACTCGTGGTAGGCAGGCAGTCCGATCGATCCGTCGGCCATCGCCACCGGCTGCGCGCGGACCAGCGTGCCGAGGTTCAGAAGCGGTGCAAGCACCAGTCGGCGTGCCTCGCCCCACGTATGTCCGCCGTCCGGCGAGCGCAGGTGCGTCACGGCGCTGCCGGACCAACCGCCGATTCCGACGCTCACGACGAAGAGGTGGAGCGTGCCGTCCGGTGCGCACCACACCACGGGATTCCCGAGCTTTCGCACCACGCGGTGGGTGAGTGCCTGGAGCTGCGCGCGGTCGAGGGCCGGCCAGTCGGCGACCACCGCGCCGCCACGCAGCTGTGCCATGTGGATGTGCACGTCGCGCGCACCCTCGCGCGTGCCGGCAAACCACGCGACGAGCACCGAGCCGTCCGGGCGCACGGCGATGCTCGAGGCGTGCGCCGAGGGGGTCGGCGTGGGAAGGTCGATCACTCCGCCGGGCACGATGGCGGCGGCGTTCGTTCCGCCTGCACCACCGGCGCAGGCGGCGACGCGTGCCGCCATCGTGCCCGGCGGAATGATCGACCTTCCCACGCCGACCCCCTCGGCGCACGCCTCGAGCATCGCCGTGCGGCCGGACGGCTCGGCCCTCGTCGCGTGGTTTGCCGGCACGCGCGAGGGTGCACGCGACGTGCACATCCACATGTCGGAGCTACGTGGCGGCGCGGTCGTTGCCGATTGGCCGGCCCTCGACCGCGCGCAGCTCCAGGCACTCACCCACCGCGCGGTGCGCAAGCTCGGGAATCCCGAGGTGTGGCGCGCACCGGACGGCACGCTCCACCTCTTCGTCGTGAGCGTCGGGATCGGCGGTTGGTCCGACAGCGCCGTGACGCACCTGCGCTCGCCGGACGGCGGACGCTCGTGGGGCGAGGCACGCCGGCTGGTGCTGGCACCGCTTCTGAACCTCGGCACGCTGGTCCGCGCGCAGCCGGTGGCGATGGCCGACGGATCGATCGGGCTGCCTGCCTACCACGAGTTCATCCACAAGCACGGGCTCTGGGTGCAGCTGTCGCCCGACGGACGCGTGCTGCGGACGGCCGCCATGAAGGGT
>JBJTJU010000095.1:0-12118 GCA_046096165.1 Phycisphaerales bacterium
GCCCTGAACCTCGGGCGCATCTCGCCCGCCACGCTCGTGGCGGACGCATGTGCGTCCGGCGCACCGATCCAGTCGGTCGAGGGATTCGTCCGCCAGGTGATCGGCTGGCGCGAGTTCGTGCGCCACGTGCACCGTGCGACCGACGGATTCCGCGCATTGCCGTCGGGTGCGAGCCCCGTGCGCCCGCGGCCCGGCGACGCGGGCTACGCGCGCTGGGCGGGGCGCGACTGGGTGCCCGCGGCCGAGCCGCCGCCCGGCGTCGATGGCGGCGCCGCACCATCGCACTTCGGCGAGGAACGGACGCCGCTGCCGCCCGCCTACTGGGGCGCGACGAGCGGGCTTCGCTGCCTCGACCATGCGGTCGAGTCGGTGTGGGACGAGGGATGGAGCCACCACATCACGCGTCTCATGGTGCTCGGGAACCTGGCCACGCTGCTTGACATCGACGCACGCGAGCTGGCCGACTGGTTCTGGGTGGCCTACATGGACGCATGGGACTGGGTGGTGGAGCCGAATGTCCTCGGCATGGCCACGTACGCGGCCGGGGGCGTGATGACCACCAAGCCCTACGTCGCGGGTTCCGCCTACATCGAGCGGATGTCCGACCACTGCGACGCCTGTGCGTTCACGCCGGGCGGTACGTGCCCGATCACGCGGCTCTACTGGGCGTTCCTTGCCCGACACGAGCCGACCCTGCGCGCGAACCCGCGCCTGAAGCTCGTCATGGGATCGCTCCGGCGGCGATCGGAAGAGGATCGCGACCGTGACCGCGAGGCGTTCGTCCACGTCCGGGACGTCCTGGTGCGCGGCGAGCGGCTGCAGCCGGCGGCAGCCGCGCGGCGGGGCAGGTAGACCACGTCCCATGCCCGTGCACGTCCGCGCCAGCCTGATGCCCGTGGATGCCCGGACGCTTGCCGAGTGGCACTTCCGTACCGGGGCGATCGACCGGCTGCTGCCCCCGTGGGAAGAGGTCGAGGTGCTGCAGCGGCCCGCCGCCATGGTCGACGGCGCCGTGGCGCGCTTTCGCATGCGAAAGGCCGGCCTGTGGATCGAGTGGGTCGCGCGCCACCATGGCGTCGAGCCGGGGCGCAGCTTCAGCGACACGCAGGAGCGCGGCCCCTTCCGGCGCTGGACGCACCGCCACTCGTTCCTGCCGAAGGACGACGGCACCAGCATGCTCGAGGACCACGTCGACTACGACGTGCCGGGCGGCGTGCTGGGGCGTGCGGTGGCGGGCGGCATGGTCGAGCGGGACCTGGCGCGCATGTTCGCGTGGCGGCACGCGCGCACGCGCCATGACCTGGCCCACCATGCGCGCTTCCCCGGCGAGCGCCTGCGCGTGGCGGTGAGCGGCACGGGCGGCATGGTCGGCGGCGCGCTCCTGCCGTTCCTCTCGACCGGCGGCCATGACGTGCGCCGCATCGTGCGCGGTTCGGCCGACCATGCGCGCGGGGACGTGGCGTGGGACCCGAAGGGCAACACCTTCGACGCCGCGGCACTCGAGGGGCTCGACGCCGTCGTGCACCTGGCGGGGGCGGGGATCGCCGACTCGAAGTGGACGCCCGAGCGCAAGCGCGTCATCCGCGACAGCCGCGTGCTGCCGACGCATGCGCTGGCGCGCACGCTGGCCGGCCTCCGCGCGAAGCCCCGCGTCCTGGTGTGCGCAAGCGCCATCGGCTGGTACGGCGACCGCCCGGCATCGGACCCGGTCGACGAGGCCAGCACGCGCGGCCACGGCTACCTCGCCGACGTGTGCGAGGCGTGGGAACGCGCCGCGGATCCCGCGCGCGAGGCGGGCATCCGGGTGGTGCACGTGCGGATCGGCGTCGTCCTGAGCGCCCGGGGCGGGGCGCTCGCCAAGCTGCTGACGCCGTTTCGCATGGGGCTCGGCGGCCCCGTGGGATGCGGCAATCAGGGGATGAGCTGGATCGACCTCGACGACCTGCTGGGGGTGCTGCGCGTTGCGATGAGCGCGGACGTGCATGGGCCGCTCAACGCGGTGGCGCCGGCGGCATGCTCGAACCGCGACTTCGGCCGCGCGCTCGGACGGGTGCTCGGGCGGCCGGCGGTGGCGCCGCTGCCGGCGGCAGCCGTGAAGGCGATGTTCGGCGAGATGGGCGAGCGGCTGCTCCTCGACGGCGCATCTGTGCGACCGACGGTGCTGGAGCGGCTCGGGTTCCGGTGGGCGCTCGGCGACCTCGAGCACGCCTTCCGGTTCGAGACGGGAGCCCTGGCATGAGCGGCACGGTGCTCTGGTACCGGCAGGACCTGCGGACCTCCGACCACGAGGCGCTCGTCGATGCCTGCGCGCGCGGGCCGGTCACGCCGGTGATCGTGTGGCATCCAGCGGGCGAGGGACGCTGGCCGCTCGGCGGCGCGCAGCGCTGGTGGCTGCACCATTCGCTCCTGGCCCTCGATGCCGACCTGCGTGCGCGCGGGTCGTGGCTCGTGGTGCGGGTCGGCGACCCGGCGAAGGAGCTGGCCGCCGTCGCGCGCGCCGTGGGCGCGACGCACGTCGCCTGCAGCCGGCGCCATGAGCCGGCGGCGATGGCCGAGGAGGAACGGGTGCATGGCGCGCTCGAAGGCGCCGGCCTGGCCTTCGTTCGCCGCGGGGCAAACCTGCTCTTCGACCCGTTCGAGGTCCGCTCGCAGACGGGCACCGCCTACAAGGTGTTCACGCCGTTCTGGCGGGCGTGCATGGCACGCCCGGCGCCGGAACGCCCGCTGCCCGCGCCCGCGCGCATCCGCGCGCCGAAGTCGTGGCCGGAGGGCGTGACGGTCGAGTCTCTTGGCCTGCTGCCCAGGATCCCCTGGGATGCCGGCATGCGAGATGCGTGGACGCCCGGATCCGCCGGCGCGCACGCGCGGCTGGAGGCGTTCGTCGCGGGCCCCATCGGCGGCTATGCCGACGCACGCGACATTCCCGGCGTGCACGGGACGTCGATGCTGTCGGCGCACCTCCACTTCGGCGAGCTGTCGCCGCGCGAGGCGTGGCATGCGGCGGGCGACCGGCTGAGGCGGGCGACGCCGGCCGTCACGAAGAACGTCGAGAAGTTCCGCGCGGAACTGGGCTGGCGCGAGTTCGGCGTCCACGTGCTCGCCAACTTCCCGCGCACCGCCGAGGACCCGCTCCGCCCGGAGTTCCGGAAGTTCCCGTGGCGCACGGATGCGGCGAAGCTCCGCGCGTGGCAGCGCGGGCGGACGGGCTACCCATTCGTCGATGCCGGCATGCGCGAACTCTGGCACACGGGCTGGATGCACAACCGCGTGCGCATGGTGGTGGCGAGCTTCCTGGTGAAGCACCTCCTGATCAACTGGATGCACGGCGCGGAGTGGTTCTGGGACACCTTGGTCGACGCCGACCTGGCGAGCAACACGCTCGGCTGGCAGTGGGCCGGCGGCTGCGGTGCCGATGCCGCGCCGTACTTCCGCATCTTCAACCCCGTGACGCAGGGCGAGAAGTTCGACGCCGCCGGCGACTACATCCGCCGCTGGGTGCCCGAACTGGCCAAGGTCCCGTCCGAGCACCTGCATGCGCCGTGGGAGGCGCCGCCGCTGTCGCTCGCGGCCGCGGGCGTGACGCTCGGCGAGACCTATCCGCGGCCGATCGTCGACCACGCGACTGCCCGCGCAGCCGCGCTGGCCGCGCTCTCGGCGATCAGCGCGAAGCCCGGTCGGCCCGAGGCAGGCGGCTGACGAGCAGCTTGTCCACGCGGCGCCCGTCGAGGTCCACCACCTCGAAGCGCCAGCCATGCCAGTCGGCGTGGTCGCCGGTGGCGGGCAGGTCGCCGAGCAGCGCCGTCACCAGGCCCGCGGCGGTCGCCACTTCCGGCAGCTCGTCCGGCGCATCGCGCGCGATGCCGAGCGTCGCCAGCACGTCGGGAAGCGGCAGCCGCCCGTCGATGAGCCACGATCCGTCGTCGCGGCGCACCGCCGATGGCTTCTCGTCCTCGCCGCCGCGGCTCAGGTCGCCGAGGATCGCCTGGATCACGTCGTTGGCCGTGGCCAGGCCCTCGAGCCCGCCGTGCTCGTCGACCACGAACGCGATGCGCGTGCGGTTGGCCTGGAAGAGCTCCAGCAGCTTGAGGGCCGGCATGGTGTCCGGGACGTAGACCGGCGGCTGCATCACCGCCGCGACCTTGAAGTCGCTGCCGGCGAGCAGTCCGTAGGAGATCAGGTCCTTCACGTGCACCACGCCGCGCAGCCGGTCGATGGTGCCGCCGCAGACGGGGAAGTGGCTGAAGGGCGCGGTGCCGATCAGGACGCGCACGTCCTCGGCGGGCATCGACTCGTCGATCCAGGTGATCTGCGACCGCGGCACCATGAGGCTCTTGGCGGTCATGTCCCCGACGCGCAGGGCGCGCTCGAAGATGCGGTGCTCGATCGGGTCGAAGACGCCGGTGCTTGCCGCGCGCGCCACGATCGCCTTGACGTCCTCCTCGTTCACCTCGTCGGGCCGCTGGCGGATGCGCATCAGGCGCAGCAGCCCGTCGGTCGAGGCGCTCAGGAGCTTCACCGGCCACGCGGCCGCGGTCGAGACGATCCACAGGAAGGGCGCGATGAGGGTCGCCACGCGCTCGGGGTAGGCAAGGGCCACGCGCTTGGGCACCAGCTCGCCGAACACCAGGCTGCAGTAGGTGAGCAGCGCGACGACGATCGCCAGCGCGATCCCCTCGGAGTAATGCTCGAGCGGCTCGAATCCCTTCACCCACTCGGTGATCGGTCCGGTGAGCTGGCGTTCGCCGTAGGCGCCCTGGAACACCGCCACCAGGGTGATGCCCACCTGCACGGTGGAGAGGAGCCGCGTCGGCTCGCGCGACATCTCGATGGCCTTGCGCGCGCCCACGTTGCCGCGGTCGGCCATCTGCTGCAGCCGCGACGGGCGGGACGTCATCATCGCCAGCTCGCTGGCGGCGAGCATGGCGTTGAGCGCCAGGAGCAGACCCAGGATCACGAGCGTCGCCGTCATGCCGCGCGGTCCACGCTACCAAAGGCACGGACGCGCCACGCGCGCCACGCGAGCACCGCAGGAGCCATGCCCACCGCGCCGGCACCGCAGATCGTGAGCGCGAGTCCCGCCGACGACGTCGCGGCGGCCATGCCCACGAGCGGCCCGACCACGTAGCCGAGTCCGATGAGCGCCTCGAACCGTCCGCCCGCGTCGACCTCCGCGCCGCCGACGGCCATCGCGTAGTAGAGGCTCGAGTAGTAGATGATGCCGTGCCCGGCGCCGAAGGCACAGAGGCCCGCGACCAGGAGCGTCGCGCTCGGCGCCAGCACCGCGAGCGCGAACCCGCCCACCAGGAGCAGGACGCCGGCCGCCAGCGCCGACCACCGGCCATGCCAGAACGTGCGCGTCGCCAGGAGCGCCACCGTCAGCATGCGCGCGAACATCCAGAGCGACGCCACCAGCGTGCGCATGCCCTCGTCGATCCCCAGGTCGCGCACCAGGAAGGGGAGCACCGGGCCGATCACCGAGACGAAGACGTAGCTCGTCGGCACCACCCAGCGCGTGGCGCGCAGGAGGAACGGGTACTGCGGCGCCAGGTGCGCGTGCGCCTGCTCCGGGGCGTGGTCGGCGGGCCGCTCGGGGAACGCCGAGAGCACCAGGACCGAGATGCCCGAGGCCGGGATGAGGGCCAGGAGCGAGAGGTTCGGGTCCCCGCGCGCCATCAGCGGACCCATGCCGACGAGCGCGATGCCGGTCGCCGACATCCACGTCACGTTGAAGGCACCGAGGGCCCGGCGCATCTCGCGGCCGTGGCGCCCGGAGGCCACGTAGCTCTCCATCACCGGCCACAGCGCCGCGCCCACCGCGCTCACGATGCATGCCGCCGCCACGACCCCCGCCTCGCCGGTGAGCGACAGCAGCGAGGCCGCCGCCTGCACCCACATCACGCCCCCCAGCCATCCGCGCGGCGTCACCTCGAACCGGCGCCCGAGCCAGCGCACCAGCGGGCCCGCGCTCATCGCCATCGCCACGTAGATCACGCTCTCGACCAGGGCCAGCAGCAGGTTCTGCCGCTCCGTGAAGCCGTACTGCCGCTCGGTGACGAACGGCACGCCCGACCACAGGATGCCGCTGCCCAGCGAGTTGAGCCAGGTGACCCCCAGCAGCGCCCACATCGGCACGCGGCGCCGGTCTGCGTTGTCGGGGGTCGTCACGGGGCGGGAAGGATAGGGGAGTGCCCATGGCCCGCTGCGGCGGTCGTCGCGCGGCACGGAACCGGGCGCTAGACTTCACCGCTCGTTCGATGACGTTGCGCCGGTCCTCGTAGCTCAATTGGATAGAGCGCCGCCCTCCGAAGGCGGAGGTTGTGGGTTCGACCCCCGCCGAGGACGTTTGTCCACCGAAGAACACCGTGCCGCGGACGCGCCGATGGCGATCCGCGACTTCCAGCAGCTGATCCGGGACCGCTACTTCGCCACCGACAGCGCGCGCGGGGCGGCGGGCACGTTCCTCTGGTTCTCCGAGGAGGTGGGCGAGCTCGCCCATGCGCTCGGCAAGCTCGAGAAGGGCACGCCCGACCGCGCGAACCTCGACGAGGAGTTCGCCGACGTGATGGCGTGGCTCGCGACCCTCGCGAACATCGCCGGCGTCGACCTCGAGCGCGCGATCCACGCGAAGTACCTCGCGGACGGCGGCCCCAAGGGGACGAAGTGAGCCACGCGGCCGCCGGGTGCGACGTCTGCCGCATCCATGGCGACCCGGCCCTCGTGCCGCTCGAGTGCCACCGCGGCCCGCGCTGGATCGTGCGCCACCACCTGCTGCCTGCGCCGATCGCCGGATGGGCGTTCCTGTGCGCCGTGCGCCACGTGCATGGGCCCGCGGACCTGGACGATGCCGAGGCGGCGGGGTTCGGCCGCGCGCTGCGGGCGGCGAGCCGCGCCGTGCGCTCGGCCACCGGGTGCGACCGCGTCTACGCGATCGCGTTCGGCCAGGGCGCGCCGCACCTCCATGTCCACCTCGTGCCGCGGTTCGATGCCGAGCCGGGCACGGCCGCGTGGAAGGTGGCCGACTGGTACCGGGCGGTCGAGCGTGGCGAACGTGCGCCGGCCGATGCGGCGCGCGTCCACGAGACGGTGGACCGGCTGCGCGCGGCGCTCCGCAGCGAACCGCCCGAGTGACCTACGCTGCCTCCGGCATGGATGCCGCAGCCACCATCTCCCGGCTCACGCTGCGGGCGCGTCAGGCGATCCACCGCGATGCACTGGGGTTCGTCGCCGAGCGATACGGACTCGACGCCGCCCAATGCGAGGCGCTGGCGGCCATCCCGGTGCGTTGGAAGCGCGCACATGGCTCGAGTGCCTTCTACCTGCGCGCGGCGCACGGGTTCGCCGGTCCGCACATCCTGGTGCGCGTTCCCGGCGGTGCGCGCGTGCGCTGGCACACCTACCGCCGCGCCCGGGCACGGTTCGCCACGCCGCCCGGCGGCATCGACCTCGACGTACCGACGTTTGCGGGTGCCGTCCTGGTGCACGAACTGACCCACGCCCTGCAGCACGGCGTGGCCGGTGAGCCGAAGCGCCGCTACAGCGAGGTGGAGACGACGGAGAACGAGCTCGAGTACGTCCGCCGGCGCACGCCGGACGCGTACGCGCGGCTCGTCCCCGTCCTTCCGAAGCCGCGTCGCCGCAAGGCGGGGCCCGCCGCACCGCCGTCGGCGCTTGCCGCGCTGCGCGCCGCGGTGCTGCGCATGGCCGCACGCGTGGTGGGAAGCCTCACGTCGGCTGCGCCGCCGGCGCCGCCACTGCCGAGGTCCCGGCGACGAACCCGCTCGCCCAGGCCCACTGGAAGTTGAATCCGCCGATCCGGCCGTCGACGTCGAGCACCTCGCCGGCGAGGTGAAGCCCCGGCACCACGCGGCTCTCCATCGTCTCGAGCCGGACCTCCGACAGCGGCACGCCGCCCGCGGTCGCCTCGGCGAACGTGAAGCCGCGGTCGCCGGTCACCGGAAGCGGCGTGCCGCCGACGAGCTGCGCCAGCCCCCGGCGGCGTTCGCGCGCGAGCTGCTGCGGGGTCGCGGCCGCGTCGACGCCGGCGGCGGCGCACAGGGCGCGCACCAGGCGCTCCGGCAGCCATGAACGCAGCACCGTGCCGACGCCGCGTCCCTTCGCCTCGACCAGCGCGCGGTCGATCGCCTCGACCTCCATGCCCGGCGTCCATGACAGCTCGAGCCGCGCCTGCGGGTCGTCGAACCGCGCCATGGTCCAGTGGCGGCTGATGTTCAGGACCGATGGGCCGCTCAGCCCGAAGTGGGTGCAGAGCGTGCTGTCTGCGAATGACGCAAGCCGCTTGCCGCCGCCCGAGCGCAGCACCAGTTCCGCCGGCACCGTCAGACCGCTGAGTTCCGTGATCCAGTGCCCCTCGGGAAGCCTGAGCGGCACGAGCGAGGGGATCACGTGGTCCGTGACGCGGTGGCCGAGCCCGGCCGCGATCGCAAGCCCCGCGCCGTCCGACCCGGACTTCGGGAGCGCCTTGCCGCCGGTGGCGAGCACGACGCGTCGCGCCAGTTGCTCGCCGGACACGGTGCGGATCCGAAAGCCCCCGTCGGTGGATGCCACCGACTCCACGCGCTCGGGGTGCCGCAGGTGCACGCCGGCGCGGCGCGCGGCGGCCAGCAGCGCATCAAGCACCGTGTGCGCGTCGTCGGTGACCGGGAAGAGCTTCCCCGTCTGCTCGCGCTTCAGCTCGACGCCGAGTTCCGCGAAGAACCCGACCGTCTCCTCGACGCCGAAGCGCCGCAGCACCTTGCGGATCGCGGGCACCGTGCTTCCGGCGTAGTCGCCCTCGTCGACGCGCCAGTGCGTGACGTTGCAGCGCCCGCCGCCCGCCACCAGGATCTTCGCGCCGAGCTTCCGTGCGCCGTCGAAGGCGGCGATGCGCGCGGGCACGCCGGCTTCCGCCGCGGCACGCCCGGCCCAGATCGCCGCGAAGAGCCCGGCCGCCCCGGCGCCCACCACGGCGACGTCGAGCATGCCTTCGCCCGCCGGCGCCGCGTCCGTCACGGTGCCTTCGCGGGTGCCGCATCCGCGGCCGGTGCGGGCCAGCGGTCGCCGAGCGCGATCGCGAGCTCGATGTCCCGGGCCTTCTCCGCGGCATGGCGCAGGGTGACCTTCGTTCCCTTCGCGCCCTCGACAAGGAAGCGCGCCGCGATCGACGACTGGCCCGGCACGCCCCGCGGGAAGCGCAGCGCGTGCGGGCGGAATGCCTGCGGCTCGAAGGTGCGGTCCGTGCGCCGGCCGAGCGGGCCCCCGGCCACCACCGTCGCGCCCGTGAGCTCGAGGACGTCGTCGAGGCCGATCCCGCGGTCGGCGGCACGCCCCGTGCGCGAGGGGATCAGGCGGTCGTTCGCCACCGTGACGGTGACTTCCCACAGCCCGGGCGACAGTTCCTTCGTCTCCGCCGACTCGAAGCGCAGGAGCGGCATCTGGTCGGCGTGGTACATGGTGAAGGCGAAGTTGCGGTGCAGCTCCTCCTCGACCATGAACGGCGGGGGGATGCGTGCGCTGAACTTCGTGCCGCCGCCGACGAGCACCGTGCCGTGCTCGGGGTGCTGCACTTCCCTCATCGGCGACTTCGTCTGGTCGAAGAGCATGCGCCGATCCCACAGGCGGCGCTCCTCGTCGCTCGGGTCCTGGCCGTCCTGCATCAGGCGCTTCTCGGTCCAGAGCTCGTTGGTGAGGCTGATGACGCCGAGGCCCTCGGCCAGCCAGTTCACCGCGCCGCCGTGCACGGTGTAGAGGTCCTTGTGGATCACCATCGGGCGGTAGAAGGGCAGCATCGCGGCGCCCGTGTCCTGGATGCGCCGGTACGTCGCGACGTCCTCGCCGGGGTAGTCCTTCTCGCGGAACGGCGCGCCCGGGCCGCGCAGGATCATGCCGCCCGCGTTGTGGAAGCACTGCGCCGCGGCCACGTTCGGCCTCGCGAGGACCCAGTCGGCCACCGCGCGCGTCTCCGGGAAGCACAGCGGGTACGCGCCCGCGCCGCCCTGGACGTTCTCCGGCTCCCAGCCGCTGGGGAAGTTCCGGTTCATGTCGTAGCCGCCGGGGCCGTCCTCGTTGATGCGGCCGTCGCCGTCGTTGTCGATGCCTTCCTGGCCGGCCATCGACCATTCGCCGTATTCGCGTGTGCCGTCGGCACGCGGTTCCGGCGAGACGCGCTCCATCCGGTCGGGGTCGCGCGGGTCGCGGCGGTGCGTGCCGAACGGGTCGCGCCGCCACATCATGGTGATGTGCCCGTCGCCGTCGAGGTCATCGGGGCCGTCCTCGTCGTCGGCGCCGTCGCCGTCGTCGTCGGTCGGCTGCTGGCCGGTGCGCGCCGAGTTCGGCGTGTGCGCGTCGGCGAACCACGTCGCCCGGCCGTCCGGGTTGACGAGCGGCACCAGCAGGAACACGCAGCGGTCGACGAGCTCGGTGATGCGGGGCACCGTGCCGTACGCGCCGAGCAGGTACCAGGCCGTGTAGGTCACGGTCTCGCTGGCCTGGATCTCGTTGGCGTGGATCGACCCGTCGATGTAGATCGCCGGCTTGTCGCGCTCGTCGCCGGTGCGCGGGTTGGCGATCACCATGGCGAGCATGGGGCGGCCGAGCGAGGACGTGCCGATCCGCTCCACGCGGCAGAGTTCCGGGTACGCCTCGGCCAGGCGGAACATCTGGTCGTAGATGCCGTCGGTGTCGACGAAGCGGTTGAACCGCAGGTCGACCTTCGAGGGAATCTGCTGCTGGGCGGCGCAGGTGCCGGCGAGGGCAAGCGCGGCGATGGCGGCGAGGAGGCGCATCACCGCACCTCCTCCGCGGGAACGGCGACGCCGCCGCGGAACGCATGCCGCGCGACGGGCTTCCCGGCGAAGAGGAGCTCCACGACGATGGTCTCGTCGTCCGGTGCATTCACGATCCACGAGCACGGCCGCGTGGTGCCCGGGTCGATGCCGCGCACGATGTCGACGCGGCGCCCGGACTTCACGCGGTCGGCGGGCACCGAGATCCGCACCACGTGCGCGGGGGTCACGCCCTCGGCGCGTCCGCCGCGCATCACCGACGGCAGGCGGCCGGTGTTCGAGAGCGCCGCGTCGATCCGCCAGAGCGACGGCCCGGCGCGTTCGATGGTCGGCGTCGAGAGCGAGACCGTGGGCCTCGCCTCCGCGACGCGCCCGAGGAACGCGACGAGCTTCGCGGACATCGGCGCCACGTCGGCAAGCGGCGGGTTCTCGCGGAAGCCCGGCACCCAGCCGCCGACCTCCACCTCGCCAAGCTGCGGATGCTGCTGGCGCGTCCACGGCACGAAGCCGGCACCCCCGCGGGCGCGGTCGCTGTACTCAAGCCACCCGGCGGCCGATTCATCCGACGGCTTCGGCGCCTTCGGGTCCTTCGCGGGCGTGCCCTCGGGAAGCGGCGGCGCGTCGGGCCGGCCCCAGAGCGTCGTCGCGAAGGCGGGCATGCCGCGCTGTGCGTTGAGCCAGGCCACCAGGCTGCCCGCGGTATCGGCGCCGTCGGCGCGCGACTGCCCGGTGAGCTCGCGGTACGCCTTCGCCAGTTCCCCGTAGGCCGACGCGTCGCCCTCGTCGATGACCGACGGCATGCCGCCGGGCGTGCGCGACTTGGCGTCCGGCACGTTCACCACGGTGTCGTGGCGCCCGATCACGAGCGCCGCGAAGAGCTGCGGGTTGGCGATCACGAGGTCCGCGATCGCCTTGCTCTCGATGGCGATCAGCGGATAGACGCCCGCCTCGTCCTCGAACTCCGGCCAGCGGTGCGGGAAGTTGCGTTCCGGGTCGATGCCGCCCGGCCAGTCCTCGGCCATGCGGCCGTCGGCGTCGGCGTCGATCCCCTCGGTCCACACGGTCCATTCCGCGAGCTGCCCCGCGGCCGCATCCGGCGACTTGAGGAGCCGCGGTTCCGCCGGGTCGGCCACCTGCGTCGGCTTGCGCCAGGGCGGCACGGTGCCGGACGCACGCATCTGCGTGATCAGCCCATCCCCGTTCAGGTCCCGCGGCGGGTCCTCCTCGCCGTAGCCGTCCTTGTCGTTGTCGTGCGCCACGGCGTTGCCCGACGACGCACGGCGCGGGCCGCGGACGAACCGCTCCGCGGCATCGGGGTTGGCGCAGGGCACCACGTG